>CAYQWO010000034.1:0-3180 GCA_964421095.1 uncultured Syntrophaceae bacterium | reverse complement strand
ATCTGCGAAAATCTGCGTCCTATTCAAGCTTTTCCCCGCACTGATTGCAGAAGGTGGCTCCGGGCAAGGCTTTGGTTCCGCACTTGGAGCAGGAAAGCTCCGCCTTTTCGACCTTGGTGCCGCAGACCATGCAGAAGTTGGCCTCCAGAGGCAGGTCTTTCCCGCACTGAAGGCACTTATTGATCTTTACAATCTGGGTGCCGCAGGAAGGACAGAACCGGGCCTCGAAAGGAATCTTGGCAAAACACTTGGGGCACTCGAGCTTTTTCCGGCTGGGAGTCGCCTTCCCCCCTTCTTTCATGCTCTTCAGCAGAATACCGGGAAGCATCATGCCCATCCCGGCCCCCACCCCAAGGCCCATACCGGAGGCGGCCGCCGCTCCCGCCACTCCCCCTTCGGCTTTGGCCGCATCCCCCATTGCTTTAGCGGCTTTGAATTTCAGGAAGGAATCCAGATCCCCCACAGCTTGCATCCCGCTCCGTTCATCGATCATCTTCTGGACATCGTCCGGAGGAGTGATGTTATTGACAAACAAGTCCACCAGTTCCAACCCGTACTTCTGGAAATCCTGGCTAACCCTGGCCTTCAGAGCTACGCCGAATTCATCATAATTGCGGGGAAGTTCGAAAATAGACTGAAGAGTTTCGCCCAGGAGATCGTTCAAGCGAGATACGATGACATCCCGTAGGTAACTGGAGATCTCATCCGTGGTATAGACCCCCTGCGTGCCAATCAGGGTGTTGATGAAGAGCAGAGGCTGGATGATGCGCATCGTGTAATTGCCGAATCCTCTGAGCCGGATGACCCCAAGTTCACGGTCCTTAAAAGCCACCGGCTCCTGGGTTCCCCACTTCAGGTGAGTAAATACCTTCAGGTTCGTGAAGAAGATCTCGACCCGAAAGGGGCTTTTGAAACCGAAAGGTAGGCTCAGGACTTTGGTCAAAATGGGCAGGTTCATAGTAGAAAGAGTGTGGCGGCCGGGGCCAACGACGTCATATCCCTTGCCATCCCGGAAGAAGACGGCCGCTTGACTTTCCCGGACGACCAGTTGGGCTCCAAACTTGATTTCTGCTGATCCGGACTCCGGGATGCGATGGACCATCTCCAGGCCGGTTTCGTCGAACCACTCGACCACTTCTAAGAACTGGCTCATTCGTTTTTCCTCCTCCAATGGACCCGGGTTCTATCCTCGAGTCAGGCAGGCCGGGCCATGAAATCATTTCGTTGGCGAAATTTCTTTTCCAGGGCATCCAGAAGATGAAAAGTCTCTTCGATCGCCAGGTTCCATTTTTCTGGAGGATTCTGGGGGCCCAATTGTGCCACCTTGGACTGAATCGCTTCCAGATCATCCACAAGGGCCAAGTCAAAGGTGTAAAGACGTTCCAGCTCTTCTTCTCGAATTTTCTCTACAGCAAAGATCCCGGCGTAACCATAGCTGGCATACCGGATGGTGTCAGCCATTTGTTGCATGCGGGAAGATAGTCGATCCAGTTCCGTCAGCGGACCGAATTGACCCTTCTTGCTCATCTCCAGAGTTGTGCGAGTAACCCCGGTCCGGGCCTCTAAGAGGCGGGCAGCTAAATGTTCCCGAAGGTGCTTGTCGGTTTCTCTGCGGTGCTCGCGGTCCCGGTAGGTGCGGACTCCTGGAATCTTAGCGAGCCACCGTTCTACTCGGTCGGAAAATCCTTTGCGGGCCTCCATTTGTCCTCCTCTCACTCCACTTCTTAAAATCCCCCTCCCCCCTTTTAATAAAGGGGGGTGGGAGAGGATTTGAAAGCTATTTTTTAATTAAATCGGCTTTTACGCGAAATCTCTTGAATATTCTTTATTTAAATTTTCCCTCCCTGCCTTTCTCGGCAAAATCTCGGCTCAGGCTCAATTTTTTAGAAATTGGATGGATAGAAAACAAATAGGTCTTGGCCCATTTAATGGGTCTCTTTGCGCGACGATCCAAATTGTTTGGACCCAGAAAAGGGGAGAAGTCCTATGATGAAGAAGGATCGAAGCGTAAGAACCCTTCTACCACAACCCGAGAACCTTCCACCAGGGGAAGCCCACTCCCATCCAGATGACGATGTTGAGAAAGGAGATGAGCAGCCCGAATTTCCACCAGGTCTTCTGGTCAACGTAACCCGCATTGAAATAAATGGGGGCGGGGCCCGTGCCGTAATGGGTAATGCCGGCACACAGGTTGGAGAAAAAAGCAAGGGTGAGCGTCGCTATGTAAGGCGGGGCCTGGGCTGCTATGATCACCGCCAAAAAGGGCGGGAACAGAGCGGTCGTATGAGCGGTCAGGCTGGCAAACCCGTAGTGGCTGTAAAAATAGACCAGGATCAGGACGATCAGGGCTGCAAACCATCCCATTCCGGCCACGCTGCTTCCTGCCGTGCTGGCGAACCATTTCATGAGCCCGAGCGTGTTCAGTTGGCCGGCCATCATGACCAGCCCTCCAAACCAGATCAGGGCATCCCAAGCCCCTCTTTCCGCCAGAACATCATCCCAGCGAATGACTCCGGTCAACAGCATAACGGAAACACCGACGAGAGCCACGACCGTTGCATCGAGCTTGCTCCATTCCCCGGTAACCCAGAGCGCCAAGATGACCAGAAAGACAGCAATCATCATTTTTTCCCTCCGGCTCATCGGCCCCATCTTTTCCAGCTCCGTGTGGGCCAATTGTGACGCCTGGGGAGTTGCTTTGATCTCGGGTGGGTACAATTTATAGAGAAGGAAGGGAACGAGGATCAGCGAGATGAGGCCGGGCACGACGGCCGCCAAGGCCCATGTCCCCCAGGAGAGGGAAACGTTGGCCGTCTTTTTGGCCAATTCCACAACCAACGGGTTGATGGCACAGGAAGTCATGAACATGGCCGAAGTGACCACCACTCCCTGGTATTCCATCTTCATCAGGTAGGAGCCAATTTTCCTGGCCGTGTCTCCCGGTTCCGAATCAAAGGTGCTGCAAAGGGAACGGACGATCGGGTATAAGATCCCCCCGGCCCGGGCCGTGTTCGAAGGGGTCGCAGGAGAGAGGACCAGATCGCTGGCCTCGATGGCATAGGCTAACCCCAACGTCTTTCGGCCGAAAGCCCTGATGAAATGGAAAGCGATTCTTCGCCCCAGGCCGGTGATGATGAACCCCCGGGCAATCAAAAAAGCGGCTACGATCAGCCATACCGT
>CAYQWO010000033.1:0-14688 GCA_964421095.1 uncultured Syntrophaceae bacterium | reverse complement strand
CTCTTCGTCCGGGCGGCGGGGCGACCCCACCCCCCGCCGCCCGGACGAAGAGGGCCGCTTGGGCTACACTCCCAATTACTTATTTCGACCCTCTCCGTTCATTTATCGTCATTTTATCGTCATTTGTAAAGGTGCCTGGAGCAATTTATTTTTCAATGCCAGCCTTTTGCCGGGTACTTTTTTTGCATCTCCAGGTATGCGAATAAACAATGGAAACACAGCGTTATATGATAAACCAAAGTTATTTGTAGTGCGCCCCTGTAAAGATCATAATTCCTCATCCCTTCGGAGAATCATAAGCACGAGTACCCTGGCTTACGCTCACCCGTGGAAGTTCCTCAGCAAAGGAAATATGTTTTGAATTTCAATCTCTTGGTTATCCTGGGACCGACCGCCTCTGGTAAGACAAGAGTGGGCACGGAGGTAGCCCGCGCCCTGAATGGGGAAATTATTTCTGCCGACTCCAGGCAGGTTTACCGGGGGATGAATATCGGCACTGGCAAGGACCTGGAGGAATACGGCTCTGTCCCGTACCATCTCATCGACATTGTCGACCCGGGGTATGAGTTCAATGTTTTTGAATTCCAGCGTCGTTTTGTAGAAGCCTTTACCGGGATTCAGGGGCGTGTTCGACTTCCCATCCTTGTGGGAGGAACAGGGATGTACCTCGATGCCGTGCTCAGGGGATACCGGCTCCTTGAGGTGCCCGAAAATCCCAGGCTACGCCAGGAGCTTGCCGCCCTTTCCCTCGAGAACTTAGCCGCCCGGCTTAAGGGGGCAAACCCAAAATTGCACAACACCACCGATCTGCTTGACCGCGAACGGTTGACGAGGGCCATCGAAATCGCCGAGTTCAGTGGGGAAAGAGAGTATCGGCCATCGCCTTTCCCCGAGATAAAGCCGATCGTCTTCGGCATAAAGTTGGAGAGAGAGATTCTGCGGCAAAGAATCACGAAACGCCTTCGAGAACGGCTCAACCGGGGAATGATCGAAGAAGTGAGGGAGCTTCTAAGAAAGGGAGTTTCTTTTGAGGCCCTGGAGTTCTATGGGCTGGAATACAGATTTGTGGCCAAATTCCTCAAGGGTGAGCTGACCAGAAATGATATGTTCCAGAAGCTCAACAGCGCCATCCATCAGTTTGCTAAGCGTCAGGAGACCTGGTTCCGCCGGATGGAACGGCAGGGAATATTGGTCCACTGGGTGGACGGAAATGCGGACCCAGCGGCGGCCATACTGAGGCAGCTGAGGGTTGACGGTCGGATGGAAAAAATTCCGCCGCTATAAACACGAAATCCGAAACAATATCAAAATCCAAAAATCGAATGTCCAAAAAATGGCCTCCACAGTTTTGAATTTGGAATTTTGTTATTTCAATTTGTTTCGAATTTCGAAATTCGAATTTAGATATTCCGCATATTTGTTCAATATCAAGCAGAGCTGCGAATGATTCCTCCTCATGTTACAAAATACCTCGAATCCCGAGCAATAGATGGCCCGTGGAAAATCACCGCGAGTGACCGAGGGGATTTCGGCGGGGCCGTGATCATTCCTGCTCTGGCCGAAAGTGATCACCTCTTTACGACCCTCCGAAGTTTGGCCCAAAACCCGCGGGAAATTCTTTCCCGGTTCTTGGTCCTGGTGGTGGTCAACCATCGTGAGAATGCCCTTCTCTCCGATAAATTGGACAACCAGCATACTTTGCAACAGCTGGCCATGGGGGAGCCTTCTCTCCAAGGCCTCCATCTTGCTTGGGTGGATGCCGCCTCGCAAGGACTTGAGTTGCCAGCGAAAGGCGGAGTGGGCTTGGCCCGGAAAATAGGCTTCGACCTGGCTCTTCCCCGGCTGGGATATGGGCCACCCGACCCGCTGCTCATCTCCCTGGATGCGGACACTCTCGTCCGGCCTGACTACTTGCCGGCCTTGATTCAACATTTCCAGGGGACGAAAATTCCGGGAGCAGTCATCCCCTTCTGTCACCGACCGGGCTCTTCGCCGGAGCAGGATCGGGCGATCGGGCGTTATGAGCTTTTTCTGAGGGCTTATGTGCTGGGACTATCCCGGGCAGGTTCCCCATACGCCTTCCATACGGTGGGAAGCGCTATGGCCTGCCTTGCTGAATCTTACGCCCGGATGGGTGGGATGAACTTTCGGGCGGCCGGGGAAGATTTCTATTTCCTGCAGAACCTGGCCAAGACAGGCGGAATTGCCCAGGTGAAAGGGACGGTCGTTTACCCTTCGGCGCGGGCCTCGCATCGCGTTCCTTTCGGCACCGGACGCAGTATATCAAAGCTCCTGGGCCATGAAAAGACGGCGGTCCTATTTTACCAAAAAGATTGCTTTCAGGTCCTGCGGGATTGGTTAACCCTCATGGCGCAAAATCTGGAATCAGAGGGGGAGGACATCCAGGCAGAGGCTGAAAGAATCTCAGCGCACCTTGCGGAGTACTTGAACAGTATTCGGTTTATAACAGTGTGGGATAAATTGAGGAAAAACTTCCGCGAGCGATCCATGCTGATGTCAGCCTTTCACGTCTGGTTCGATGGCTTAAAAACCATGAAACTCATCCATTACCTCTCCGCAGGCCCGCTGCCCCGAAGCGCTGCTGAGCGCGTAATGCCCGGATTCCTGCAATGGGCCGGGCTGGAACCTGTGGAGGGCATTGACCATCAACTTAATTTGCTGAGGAAAATTCAGATCGGAGAGCCGTATTAGGCAAAACCCATTACAGGATGATACCCTGGCCATCTTCCGCCCATTCGACTTCCAGCCCTTGAAGCTTTTGTAACAGGTCATCGCTCATGTGGGTCAGGATGAGTCGGCGGCACTCCAGCTTCTTCCTCTGCTCCTTCAGAGTCTGGTAATCGAGGTGGTACTTGACCTTCTTTTCGAAGAAGTAGGCCTCGCATACAAAAAGGTCTGCACCCCGAGAAGCTTCCACTAAAGCTTCTGTCCACTCCGTATCGCCGGAATAACCAATCACCTTATCTTCGAACTCCACCCTCAAAGCATAAGGCGGGTCGCCGCTCGGGTGAATGACGCTGTAAGGAGTCACCCTGAGTGACCCGACGGTGGTCTGGCTTCTCTCTTTGAGCTCCACAAATTCGATGGCGAATTTCTGCTGAACTTTTGCGGAGCCAGGAAAGAATATTTCCATACCTTGGTGGACCCGGGTTTTCAAACCCGGCGGTCCAGCGACGGTTAGCGGGCGCGTTCGGCGATGGAATTGACCATCCAGTATGAGAAAAGGGATACCGCCGAAGTGATCCCCGTGCAGGTGGGATAACAGGACAAGGTCCAGAACGGAAGGGTCCACACCAAAATGTTTCATGGCGATGAGCGAGGACGCGCCGCAATCGATGAGGAATCGGAATTTTTCCGACTGCACGTAAAGGCAGGCCTGAAACCGCCCCCCGCTTCCAAAGGCATCCCCAGACCCCAGAAACTGAACCTGGACTTTACTCATGTCCATACCCGCTGATTAAAGGCTTGCCTAACCTTCTTTAAAATTCCTGTAGGGACATCTATCAAGTGGCTCCAAAAGCAAATCTTTGCCTGCCAATTCAACACCCCTCCCCTATTAACCCAACTCCGCTGCTTTGGGTCTTTTTTGCAACCCCGGGATTAGGGGGGAAACCAAAAGGAATATCGCCACCACGATAAAAATCAAGGAAATGGGCCGGGTAAAGAAAATGGAGAAGCTGCCGTGAGACATGATCAGGGATTGTCGGAGGGCATTTTCGAGCATGGGGCTCAGCACAAAGGCCAGGATCAAAGGGGCTCCTTCATATTCCAGTTTCTTCATGAAGTACCCTACCACTCCGAATATGTTCATGATGGCCACTTCCACGAGGCTATAATTGAGGCTATAACAGCCGATGACACAGACGATCAATATAATGGGAAAGAGGATGGGATAGGGGACTTTTAACACCTGGACCCAAAGACCGATCAAGGGTAGATTCAATGCCAGTAAAAGCAAGTTCCCAATATACATGGACCCAATCACGCCCCAAAATAGATCCGGATGGTTTTTCATCAATAAAGGTCCCGGTTTTATTCCCTGAATCAGCAATGCCCCCAGGAGGATCGCCATGACCACGTTGGAAGGAATCCCCAAACAGAGGAGAGGAATAAAGGCTCCCTGGGCTGCGGAATTGTTGGCCGACTCCGGGGCGGCGACCCCTTCGATAGCTCCCTTACCAAATTTTTCTGGATGCTTAGAAATTCTTTTTTCCATCGCGTAGGCTGCGAAGGAACCAATAATGGCCCCTCCTCCCGGTAAAATTCCCAGAAAAAAGCCCAAGAAAGTACCCCGAAAAATGGCCTTGATCGAATCTTTCCAATCTTGAAGCGAGGGAAGCAGATGGGAGAGCGAAGTCTTATAGATTTCCTTCTTCATGGTTTGTTCGATATTTACTAAGACTTCAGAAATGCCGAAGAGCCCCATAATTACAGGCACCAGCCCCAGCCCGTCCATCAGGGTATAACTCCCGTACGTAAATCTTTCCAAACCCGAAATGATATCCGTCCCAATCGTTCCCAGAAAAATGCCCACGCAGGCCATCATCAAGGCCCGGATCATAGACCCGCTGGCCAGATAGGTCAAAACCGTCAACCCCAAGAACATTAGAGAGAAATACTCGGGAGGGCCGAACTGTAGGGCAAAATTGGCCAAAGGAGGGGCAATCAGCATAGTTATAACTACCGACGCTGTGCCGGCAATCCATGAGCCAAAAGCGGAAATCCCCAAGGCTGGGCCCGCTCGCCCTTGGCGAGCCATTTGATAACCATCCAGACAGGTGACCACCGAGGCCGCTTCCCCGGGAAGGTTTAATAAGATAGAAGTAGTAGACCCTCCATACTGGGCTCCGTAATATATGCCCGCTAACATGATTAAGGACTGTTCGGGTTTAATCGTGAAGGTGGTTGGCAGAAGGATGGAGATGGTGGCTACCGGCCCTAAACCGGGAAGGACACCGACGAGAGTTCCAATCAACACCCCCAGAAAGCAAAATAGTAGATTTTCCGGACGGAAGGCTTCGGAAAAGGCATAAATAAAATTAGAAAAAATGTCCATCGCTAAAAACCCCATAACCCTTTCGGTAACTGGGTCTTTAGCCACACTTCAAACAGTCCATAAAAAGCCAGGGAAATAAGGATGCTTCCTCCGATCGTCACTGTCCACCTTTGAGGCTCCACTATCCTAAAGAGGAAAAATAATAGGGCCATGGTGCTAACGAAAAATCCCAGGACTGGCCAAAGAAGGATGTAAAGAAATAAGGAAACCATAACCATCATTAATTTGGGCCATCTTTCCTTGGAATACCAGGAGCCTTTGGCAGCGGGTAGCTTGCCCTGGCGAGACTGGAGGTAACTGATGATGGATAAAACTCCCAGAAGGAGGCCCGTGGCCAGAGGCAAAAACCCTGGGCCCGGATCGCGCCATGCTCCTATGGGTAGGCGCAGCGATTCAAGGCCTATGAAAATGGCGAAAATCAGCCAAACCAGGCTGCTGATTTGATCTCTTCTCATAAATTCTTTACCCTCCCGGGTTTTTCGTGCTTTCGGGCTGAAAGCAATCGAAAATCCTTCGGGCTCATGAGAAGATTCTTAAAGCTCTTCTGCCTTTTTTCTTTTCTTTATCAGCCGTGTAGGCCCTCGGTATGCAGTCGCTGGACCCGGAATAAGCTCATTTCACCTCTATCCCGAGCTCTTTAACAGTTCTGGAGGCTGTTTCTCGCAAATCAATAAATGTTTTTTGCGTTTCCTCCGGACTTAAAAAGATGGCAAACTGTTCTACTTTTTTTAGATCTGCCTTTATTTCTTCTCCATGCTGTTTGGCCGCCTTTTGCTGAGCGTCAAAAAATCGATCTACAATCTCCTTGGGTGTCCCTTTCGGAAAACAGAACGTATAGGCATTCGTGAAAATGACCGGATACCCAAATTCGCTGAAAGTAGGAATATGCGGCAAAGCTTCCACCCGTTCCTTTTCCGCGATGGCCAATATCCGGATCGTGCCAGATTCCAGATGCGCTCCCGGGCTGGAGATGAAGGCTACATCGATGTGTCCCCCCAAAAGAGCCGTTATTTCCTCAGCAGAAGATTTGAAGGGGACATTGACCAGATCAATTCCTGCATGTTTGTTGAGGAGCATGCGGAGGATATCCGAGACACTCAATTTTCCAAACGTACCGGCCATGATCTTACCTGGGGATTTCTTCGCCTCCTCGACGAGGTCTTTGACCGTTCTCCAACGCGCCTCGGGTTTCACTACCAGCCATTGCAGGCCTTTGGCATAGGCCCCCAAAAGGATGAAATCTTCAATCTGGTAATCTAACTTTTTCACGACGGGAGCCAGAGCCAGAGGAGTGGCACTACCCACTAAGACCGTATATCCATCGGGTTTCGCTTTGGCGACAAAGGAAGCGCCCAGCGATCCACCCCCGCCAGGCTTATACACGCTGATGATCGGTTGCCCCAGAAATTTAGACATCCGATCGGCCATGATCCTGCTCCCAAAGTCGCCCCCGGAGCCCGGGGCATAACATACAATCATGTTGATCGGTCTCTCAGGATAGGACGCCCAGCTCCCAGGAGAATTCAAGGGCAGCGCCAAAAAAATCGGCAACAGAAAAAATAAGCAAGGCGTGATGAATCGTATCCCCCTTCCCCTGGCGAATCTTTTCCCCATCTTTCTTACCCTCCTTTCATCGGCATAATCGTTAGAGCTGTGCTCCTCTGGGATTTTCCTACTTGATATCTGCATGGTAGCTCTGCAATGACTTGGCCCTTCCGTGCCCGCGCCGCAAGGCCGCAATCCCTTTGGACGCCGCCACAGCAGCAGCGATCGTGGTGATGTAGGGTATTTTGTACTTGATCGCAGCTTTGCGAATGTAAGAATCGTCGTATATACTGAGTCGGCCAACCGGTGTGTTAATCACCAGCTGAATCTCTCCATTCTTGATCCCATCCACAATGTTCGGCCGCCCCTCGTGCATCTTGAGAATGAGTTCGGACTCTAGACCGTGCTGGCTTAGGAAACGGTGGGTTCCGTTGGTGGCCTTGATCTTGAAACCCAGTCTCTTGAACTCCTGGGCAACTTCCACCGCGCCTCCCTTATCTTTATCATTCACCGTAATCAGCACAGTCCCTTCTGCAGGCAGCACCTGCTGGGCGGCTTCTTCCGCCTTGTAAAAAGCCAGGCCAAAGGAATCTGCCAGCCCCAGGACCTCTCCCGTGGAACGCATCTCCGGCCCCAGAACCGGGTCAACCTCCGGGAACATGTTGAAGGGGAAAACGGCTTCTTTCACGCCAAAGTGGGGGATCAATCTGGGCTTGAGATTCAAGTCAGAAAACTTCTTGCCCAGCATGACCTGGGTGGCCATGCGGGCCATGGGAATGTTGCAGACTTTGGACACCAGAGGCACGGTGCGGGAGGCGCGCGGATTGGCTTCGAGAATATAGACCATATCGTTACAGATGGCGTACTGAATATTCATCAGGCCGACCACTTTGAATTCTACCGCGATCTTCCTGGTATACTCGTAAATAGTCTCCAGATGGCGGTGGGGGATGCTGATCGGTGGAATCACGCAGGCGGAATCCCCGGAGTGGATGCCCGCCAGTTCGATGTGTTCCATCACCGCCGGGACAAAGGCTTCGGAGCCATCGGAGATGGCATCGGCCTCGCACTCGATGGCATTTTCCAAGAATTTGTCGATGAGGATGGGCCGCTCGGGCGTCACGCCCACGGCGGCTTTTACGTAATGCTCGAGCATCTGTTCATCATGGACCACCTCCATCCCCCGTCCCCCCAATACGTAGGAGGGCCGGACCATCAGCGGATAGCCGATCCGTTTGGCCACCTGAATCGCTTCTTCCAGGGTACTGGCCATACCCGATTCCGGCATGGGAATGCCCAGCTGGCGCATCATCTGGCGGAAGCGGTCGCGGTCTTCAGCAAGGTCGATCGTTTCCGGCGAAGTCCCCATGATCTTCACCCCCGCCCGGGCCAGTTCGTCGGCAATATTGAGAGGGGTCTGCCCCCCGAATTGGACAATCACCCCTTCGGGCTTTTCTTTCTGATAAATACTCAGCACATCCTCCACCGTGAGAGGCTCAAAATAGAGCTTGTCGGAGGTATCATAATCTGTAGAAACGGTCTCCGGATTACAGTTGACCATGATCGATTCATATCCTTCATCCCGCAGGGCAAAGGCGGCATGAACGCAGCAGTAATCAAACTCAATGCCCTGGCCAATGCGGTTGGGCCCTCCACCCAAAACCATGATCTTTTTTCTCTGGCTGACTCCAACCTTATCCGGCCCATTGTAGGTCGAGTAATAATAGGCGGCGTTTTCCACCCCGCTTACGGGCACGGGCTCCCAAGCCTGGCGTATATTCAGAGCTGTCCTTCGCCCCCGGATATCGTCTTCCGGCATATGCAGAAGCTGGGATAGGCAGCGGTCTGAAAATCCGTCTTTTTTCGCCTGGCGCAACAGATCATCCGGCAGGCCCCTACCTCTGAATGGCAGGATCTTCTCCTCCAGTTCCACAAGTTCCTTCATCTGCTCAATGAACCAGGGTTTAATGTAGGTCTTCTTGTATAGCCCCTCCACGCTGGCCCCTTTCCGCAGGGCTTCATACATTAGGAACTGCCGCTCGCTCGACGGCTCGGCCAGGAGGTCCATCAATTCTTCGAGGGTTTTTTGGTGGAAATTTTTGGCGAACCCGAGCCCGTAGCGGCCCTTCTCTAAGGAACGGATGGATTTCTGGAAGGCCTCTTTGTAGGTCTTGCCGATGGACATGACCTCGCCGACTGCCCGCATCTGGGTTCCCAGTTTGTCCTGGCCGCCGGGAAATTTTTCGAAATCCCAGCGGGCGAACTTGACCACCACATAGTCCCCTGAGGGTGTGTATTTATCGAGAGTCCCCTCTCGCCAGTAGGGAATCTCATCGAGGGTAAGGCCTGCGGCCAGCATGGAAGAGATCAAAGCAATGGGGAAGCCTGTAGCCTTTGAAGCCAGAGCCGAAGAGCGCGAGGTCCGGGGGTTGATCTCGATGACCACCACCCGCCCGGTTTCGGGGTCATGAGCAAACTGAATATTCGTTCCGCCGATCACCTGGATCGCCTCGACGATGTCGTAAGACCACCTTTGCAGCCGCTTTTGAAGTTCGGGGTCGATGGTAAGCATGGGGGCTGTGCAATAAGAGTCGCCGGTATGGACACCCATGGCATCCACGTTCTCGATAAAGCATACGGTGATCATCTGGTTTTTGGAATCCCGCACGACTTCCAGTTCCAATTCCTCCCAACCCAGAACCGATTCTTCCACCAGAATCTGTCCCACCATACTGGCTGATATTCCTCGGCTGGCCACTGTCCGCAATTCTTCCAGGTTATAAACCAGGCCTCCTCCCCATCCTCCCAGGGTATAGGCCGGGCGGATGACCACCGGATAGCCAAGGCTGGCCGCGATCTTTTCTGCCTCTTCCACGCTAAAAGCGGGTGCGCTCCTGGGCATGGCGATGCCCAACCGCTTCATGGTCTCCTTAAAAGCGATGCGATCCTCACCGCGTTCGATAGCATCCACTCGCACCCCAATCACCTGGACTCCATATTTATCGAGGACCCCTGCCCGGGCCAGCTCTGAAGTGAGGTTCAGTCCGGTCTGTCCGCCCAAGTTCGGCAGGATCGCGTCCGGCTTTTCATTCTCGATAATCTCGGTCAAGGATGGCAGGTTGAGCGGCTCAATGTACGTGACCTCCGCCATTCCCGGGTCGGTCATGATGGTTGCCGGGTTGGAATTCACGAGGACAATCTCATAGCCCAATTTTCGTAGAGCTTTGCAGGCCTGGGTCCC
This sequence comes from uncultured Syntrophaceae bacterium, assembly GCA_964421095.1. Classification (GTDB taxonomy): domain Bacteria; phylum Desulfobacterota; class SM23-61; order SM23-61; family SM23-61; genus CAYQWO01. The sequence continues at coordinate 4,825 of CAYQWO010000033.1, read as the reverse complement.
TGAATAGTCGAACTCGCATGCCTGGCCGATTACAATGGGACCGGAACCGATAATCAAAACTTTCTTTACATCATTCCGTCTGGGCATAGACGCTTTCTTTCCTTTCTTATTCATCAGTAGAATGGCTAACTAAAATTTGCATTGGTTCCCCCTCCCCCTTCCCTCTCCCGAAGGTGTGAAAAAATCGATTTGGTTCTTTTTAACGTCATCCCGGCGAAAGCCGGAATCCAGGCGCCGTCCCGGCGAAAGCCGGGAGCCATTTTATACACGGGGTCCCGATTTTCATCTGGAATCCTGGACCCCGGTTTTCATCCCGCTATGAGCGGGACTGAAATCCAATTTTTTCACACCTTCCCTGCCAGAGGGGAGAGGGATGAGATGAGGGGTCAAGGTATCTTCATAGCACCCCGCAGCTCCCGGGTGAGCAGCTCTACGGTCCCCCGCGTCCCCCCAGCCAATTTCTTCCGCCACTCTCCCTCAGTCTCGAACCGTCCCTCTCCTATCCTTTCGCCCCAGGGTTTGATCGCCTCCCGGATTCCAAAATGGTCGAAGGCGTCGTTCTTCAGCTCCCTGGAGCGGGCCATCACATCCGGGCTCACCCGGATAAAGGCCCGGAGGGCCGCTCCTGTCTTGACGCTATATTTCCGACCCGCCCAGGCCTTCGGGAAGGTGGCCTGAATCGCCTTAAAGTAATTCAGGAAGAAACGCTTTCCGTTCTGCTCGAATTCCTGAAAACGACTGGCCCCTCCAATTTTTTCGATGGTGCCGAAAAGATCCACCATCTCATCGGCCAGCGAAGCCTGGGAGACTCGGCCCTTTCCCACACCCAATATTTTGATGTCCCCTTGCAATGGCGAGTCCTCTTCTTCGTTGAGGCGGCGAATGATATCATGGGCCAGGGCCTGGTGCGGGTCGGCATAGAGCCTGCGCCCGGCTAAAGAAATCAGGTGGGAAGGGTTAAGTCGGGTATGTTTGGCATTAATGGTAACAAAGAGTTCTACGGTCTGCCGAGGATCCAGGGTGTCGAAGAGAATGGCGGGGACATCGATCTCCACATTCTTCTCCACCTGGGGGCTAAGGGCTAACAATCGGTGCTGACCGTCCAGGCACCGCAGGACCCCGGGCTCTTCCGGAATCTGGATCATCCCCAGGTTGGGATTCTTCCCCAGGGGTGAAAAGTTGAGCCTTTTCTCTGTAATCATGATCACTGCTCCTGGAATAGCCGGCAGATTTTGGGCTTCCTGACAATCTGCATAGTACTGGACCAATTCCCGAATCTTCTTACGAATCATTGGCCTCTGAAAAGCGGCCTCGCTCCGTCCGATCCGTTTTTCCAGCAATTCCCAGTTTATGGGTGAGGTTCTGGCGGATTTGCGCCTCTTTTGGCCTTCCTCGGGGAGCGCATAATCCAGTACTTCGAACTTGACCAGCTTCTGAATGTCCCCAGAGGTAAAGGATGTTTGATAGAACTCCACTCCAAATTGCCTGACCTTATGGGCCGGAAGAGTAATCATTCTCATCCACCTCCTATTATTTTAAATTCGCACCACTAAAATAGGCCTTCGCCCTTTGCAAATAAAAACCCCACCCCTCTTTATCAGGAGAGATGAGGTTTAAAGCTTCCAGACACCTGGGCTCCTTAAAAATAGCGATCAGCTTTCAGCCAGGACAATGCAATTAACTATCCTATACATCGAAATTCACCCCGACCTCGGCGGCGATGGCTTGCAGGTCTTCATACACTTTGAAGTAGAGGGGGATGCCCTCTTTGCGGTACTTTTCTTCCAGCTCGAATTCTTTTTCCCCGTGGATAAAGATCCGCGTCTGCCCTTCGGCCTTGGCCGAGTTCTTCAGGCGGCGGATGAGGCCATCCATGTCTTTCTTAAATTCTGGCGCTGGACGGAAGTAATCCACTCGCAAGGCTCCGAAGAAATGAGCGACCATGGAAGGAAGAGGTTTCCCCTCGGGGGTTTTGGGGTAGAGAAGGTTCAAGTATCCTGACCCCGAAAGGACTCCGCAAAAAATGTCCACTAATAAGTCCAGCCCGTACCCTTTGTGACCACCGAAATCTTCTCCCTCTCCCCCCAGCGGCAGAATCCCTCCCCCGGCTTTACTACGAATATTGGCGATGACCCGGGTCGGGTCGTCGCTGGAGCGCCCTTTTTCATCGGTGGCCCATCCCATGGGAAGCTTTTTGCCCATGCGGCTATAAACCTCCAATTTCCCCAACGTAGCCACGGCAGTGGACATGTCCAGAACAAAAGGCTTCTCGTGCATCGTGGGCACGGTCACGCTGATGGGGTTGGTTCCCAGCATGACTTCCCTGCCGAAGGTGGGAACGACGTAGGCGTCGGAGTTTGTCAGGGATATGCCGATAAGGTCATGTTTCAGGGCTTTTAGAGAATAATAGGCGGCGATGCCGTAATGGTTGCTGTTGCGCACGGTAACAAAACCGGCCCCGCTTTTCAGCGCCTTCTCGATGGCCATCTCCATGCCCCGCTTCCCGGCCACCTGACCCAGAGCCGCACCACCGTCGAGAAGGGCGGTTATGGGCGTCTCATGAGCCACTTTCATCTGCGGCTTTGGCACCATAACACCACTCTTCAATCCTGTATAATAGCGGCGCAGGCGGGCCACCCCATGAGAATCTATGCCCCGCAGGTCTGCCAGCACCAAAACCTCCGCAGTAGTGAAGGCATCCTCGGGGGATATGCCCATTTTCTCAAAAACCCTCTGACAGAATTCAGTCAGGGGTTCCGCCCACACGGTTTTGAACTCTGCGCTCATAGGTACCCTCCCCTAATTCTTATTTTCCGACCGACCAGCGGCCAGCCGAATCAATGCTCCCTTTGCAAAAGGATACCTCCATTAGACGATCCTTCTTTCGATCCCCGGGTGATGCTGGCAAAAGAATTTAAAGGATAACGGGGACGAAAGTCAAGAGAAAAGAGGAGGAGTTCTTAAATTTTGAAAATATTCCTGAATTCGCCCGATCATCTCAGACACCGTATTCCAAGAGGGAATACGGGCGCGAAAGTCAGCGCAGCCTCGAAGCCCCCGGGTATACCAGATGAGGTGCTTACGAAACTCCTTCAACCCATGAAGTTCCCCCTGCATTTCTACCATCATTCTCAAGTGGCGAAGGATGGTATCTTCTTTCTCGGCCAGCGAAGGTTCCTGGGGAGGTTTTCCCTGAAGCATGTTCAGGGCCTGTTGGAAGATCCATGGATTTCCCAAAGCCCCCCGTCCGATCATGGCCCCAGCGCAGCCAGTCCGGGTGAAAAAATCTATTACGGCCCGGGGGGAGGTCAAATCTCCATTGCCGATGACCGGAATGCGCAGGTGGGCTCTTGTTCGGGCGATTATCTCCCAATCTGCTTTGATTCCATACCCTTGGGTGCGCGCGCGGCCATGGAGGGTCAGAGCGTCTACTCCCAAGTCTTCGGCCATTTTGGCCACATCCAGGAAATTCAAGTTCTTTTCATCCCATCCCGAACGGATCTTGATCGTCAGAGGAATGGAGACGGCTTCCCGCACTGCCTGAATGATTTCCTTCGCCCGCTCCAGATCCTTGAGCAGAGCTGCCCCAGCCCCCCCGCGCACTACTTTCCTCACCGGGCATCCCATGTTGATGTCCAGGACATCGGCCCCATAATCCTCGACGATCTTCGCGGCTTCGCCCATGGACACCGGCCGGGAGCCGAAGATCTGCACGGCCAGCGGGCGCTCTTCCGGGCGGCTCTGCAAAAGCCTTTCGGTGGCCTTCCGGTTGCGCAGGAGGCCCTCGGCGCTGATCATCTCTGTGCAGACCAGCGCGCATCCCTGCTTTTTAGCCAAAAGTCGAAACGGAAGGTCAGAAATCCCGGAAAGAGGGGCTAAGATGAGGGGGTTGGCTAATTCCAGGAAGCCTATCTTCAGCGACCTGAGGTGCTCAGCGATCAAGGAAAATTTTACCCTCCCGGTAAACGGGGACCAGCCTGGAGACATCTACCTGGGCACAGATACGCACGTCTTTCCCCAACCCGACGCCCTCCAGATATTGGCCCCAGGCGCACCCGGCAAGCATCCCGTAGATGTCGCCTTCGTAGTACTCATACAGTAACTTGGCGGCCACAGCGGCATCATCTTTGGAAATCGGAACGCCCCCTTTCTCCAGTCGGTCGATGATGGCCCCGCCGCAGACTGTGTCCTCCAGGCAGAAGAGGTCCTTTTCCCCGGCGCAGGCGATGATGACGTCCCGCTCCCCTTCTCCCAGACGCCGGGAGAGGGCCGAAATATTCAGAAAGGCCCCAATGAAGACCTCCGCAGCCTTCCGGGCAGCTAAAAGGGCCTGGGTGCCGTTGGTGGTGGTCATCACCACGACTTTCCCCCGAACTTTCTCCGGGCGGTAGTCCCGGGGAGAATTTCCCAGATGGAATCCTTCAATGGGCATGGCCCTGCGCTCGCCGCCAAGAAGAAGGTCAGGATCTTTCTTCAAATCAGCCAGCTGTATGGCTTCTTCGACTGTGGCGACCGGGATGAAGCCCGAGCATCCGTTCTCGAAGGCCACGATCATGGTGGATGTCGCCCTCAGGGCATCGATGACGACCACCGCCTTTCCCCGAGGGTCTTTCTTTTCGAGTTCGTAGGGTGTAAAAGCCAGGTCAATTTTCATGATTCAAAACCATTTTCTATTGGACGCAGATGAACCCAGATTCTCAGGATTTAATACAAACAATTAATTCATTTTCCCCCCACCCTCCCCTCCCCCTCAAGGGGGGAGGGCTAGGGAGGGGGTGTTGTAACTTTATTTTTTACGTTCATTTTAGTAATAAAACGTTCTTTT
>CAYQWO010000032.1:0-14930 GCA_964421095.1 uncultured Syntrophaceae bacterium | reverse complement strand
AGGAGGAAAAGATGGCCGCAAAGATTATCAGCGGGACGGAAGTGGCCAAGCAGATCCGGGAAGAGCTGGCCAAGGAAGTGGCGATGCTGAAAGAAAAATACAATCTCAGTCCCGGACTGGTGACGATCCTGGTGGGAGAGAATCCCGCTTCGGTCAGTTATGTGACCGGAAAGCAAAAGACGGCCAAGGAACTCGGGTTCTATTCGATCCAGGACAATCAACCCGAGAATATTGCGGAAGCAAAACTCTTAGATTTAATCGATCAATACAATAAGGATCCCAAGATTCACGGCATCCTGGTACAGCTTCCCCTCCCCAAGCACATCAACGAGCCCAAGGTCCTCAACGCCATCGACCCCAAGAAGGATGTGGACGGTTTCCATCCGGTGAACGTGGGGAAATTGATGATTGGGGAGGCTGATTATCTTCCCTGCACACCCGCCGGGATCCAGCAACTGCTGATCCGCTCGGGCGCGAAGATCGAGGGAGCCGAGGTCGTGGTACTGGGGCGGTCGAACATCGTGGGCAAGCCCATCGCCAATATATTGCTCCAGAAGCAGAAGGGAGCCAACGCCACCGTCACCATCTGCCATACGGGAACGAAGGATATTGCCTTCCACACCCGGCGGGCGGACATTCTGATCGTAGCAGCCGGCAAGGCCAAGGCCGTCACGGCCGACATGGTCAAGGAAGGGGCGGTGGTCATTGACGTAGGAGTGAACCGCGTGGGTATGACGAAAGAAGGGAAAGCCATTCTCTGTGGAGACGTAGACTTTGAAGCGGTCAAGGAGAAGGCCAGCATGATCACCCCCGTCCCCGGAGGAGTCGGGCCGATGACCATTACCATGTTGATGCTCAATACGGTGAAAGCCGCCAAGCTGGCAGCACAGGTCCGGGCGTGAGGCGCAGGGAGATCATTTCAATTCCAAACCTTGGGGTTTGTTCCGCATTGGTTTGAATCCTAAAGGGAGTGATTTAGCTCATAGAAGATTAAAGAGAGAAGCCGTATTCTGAAGGCCAGTTTGGGTAACTCCGGTCAAGCCGGGACCGGGGTTTGGAGCATGATTTTTGGTTTTGGAGAAAGGAGGAGGGGACGTTGGACTCAAAGACAAAGGAATACCCCGTCATCTGGTTGCAATGTGCCACCTGCACAGGCTGTTTGATTTCCATCCTGAACTCCGTAAGCCCGACCATCAAAAACGTGTTGATTGATGAAGTGCTTCCTGGGAAGCACGTGAACCTGCGTTTCAACGCCACGGTCATGGCCGGGGCGGGGGATCTGGCGATGAGAGTGGCGGAAGATACGATGAAGAGGGAAAAGGGTGGGTACCTTTTGCTCGTTGATGGCGGCATTCCTACCGCCAGAAACGGGCTTTATGGCTCCATCGGGGAGAGGAATCACCAAGCCGTTTCCATGGTGGACCGGCTGATCGAATTTGGAAAGGATGCCCAAGCCGTGGTGGCGGTGGGGACCTGCGCGACCTTTGGGGGAATCCCCGCGGCAGCTCCCAATCCCACCGGTTGCCTGGGGGTCAAAGAACTTCTGGAAAGCAAGAGCGTACAGACGCCAGTAATCAACGTCTCTGGATGTCCTCCCCACCCTGACTGGTTCGTGGGCACGGTGGCCAGCCTTCTCCTGCTGGGTCTCCCCACGGCGGATCAATTGGACGATTTTGCCCGGCCTCTGGCTTTCTATGGAAAGCTCATCCATGAGAATTGCCAGCGGCGGGCTTATTTTGATGAGGGAAAGTTCGCCAAGAAGTATGGGGATCCGGGGTGTCTCTTAGAATTAGGATGTAAGGGGCCGATTACGTATGCCGACTGCCCGACGCGCCTCTGGAACACAGGGGTGAACTGGTGCGTTGGAAGCGGTGGCGGATGCCACGGATGCACGCAACCTGAATTTCCCGATCTCGTCTCTCCGCTCTATGTGAAAACCATCGAGATCGAGACCCTCCCCCAGAAATAGGAAGGAGAAATGATATGGGAGAAATTGTCATTGACCCCATTACCCGAATTGAAGGACATCTGAAGATCGCATGCGTGGTGGAGAATGGGGTCGTGAAAGAGGCCCGCAGCTCGGGCATGCTTTTTCGGGGATTTGAGATGATCCTGCGGGGCCGAGACCCCCGGGATGCCCAGATCATCACCCAGCGGATTTGCGGGGTCTGTAACCTTTGCCATGCTATGGCCTCCACCCTAAACCTCGACAGCGCTTTTGGCCTGGCCGCCAAGATTCCGGACAACGGGCGCATCCTGAGGAATCTGGCGGCCGGCCTGCACGTGGTCCAGGATCATATTCTTCATTTTTACCATCTGGCTGCGCTGGATTACGTGGATGTCACCAAAGTGGCTAAATATGAGGGGAACGATGCAGATTTAAATTCCCTGAAGGCCTTCATCGGTCGCGGGGCACTCGGACCTTTTGTCCCCCGGTACGAAGGCGATTACCGCCTTCCGGATGACTTGGACAGAGCGGCAGTGGCCCATTACGTGAAGGCTCTGGAAATCCGCCGCAAAGGACATGAGGCCGTGGCCATGCTTACGGGGAGAATCCCGCACACGGCCTCGATCGTTCCCGGCGGAATCAGCGAAGTGCCTACCGTGGATAAAATCGCCTCCATTCTCTGGCGTCTCAACGAACTTCGGGCTTTCGTGGACAATGTGTACATCCCCGATGTCCTGGCGGTGGCCGGGGTTTATTCCGACTACTTCCAGATTGGTGCAGGCTGCAGGAACCTTCTCTCCTATGGGGCGTATGACCTCGACGGGAAAAGCCCAGATTACACCACCCGCCAGCGCCTCTTTCAGCAGGGGACGATCTCTGCTGACCTAAAGCTTCAGCCGCTCAAGCTGGACAAGATCACGGAGCAAGTCCGGCATTCCTGGTATGAAAGTGACACGTCGGGGCTGCATCCCTCCGGGGGAAAGACGGCCCCTGCGGGAGATAAGCCTGGGGCCTATTCCTGGCTGAAGGCCCCCCGGTATGATGGCCGGGTTTACGAAGTGGGCCCACTGGCCCAGATGGTCACCACATACGCCAGCGGGAATACGCAGGTTAAGCGTCTGGTCGATTCGACCTTAACCCATTTCCAAGTCTCCCCCACTGCCCTTTTCTCTGTCTTGGGGCGGCATGCGGCCCGCGCCTTAGCTGCCAAGTATCTCGCGGATTCTATGGAGGAATGGTTGTTGCAGCTAAAGCCTGGGGAGCCTACATTCGTCCCTTATGAGATTCCCGAAGAGGCTCAAGGCATGGGGATTATCGACGCGGCCCGGGGAGCGTTAGCTCACTGGATAGAAATTAAGGAAAAGAAAATCGCTAACTACCAATGCGTGGTGCCGACCACCTGGAACGCCTCGCCCCGGGATGACTCCGGGACGCCGGGGGCGATCGAGCAAGCGTTGACTGGAACGCGGGTGAAGAATGAGGCCAATCCCTTCGAGATCGTACGCATCGTTCGCTCCTTTGACCCCTGCCTGGCCTGCGCCGTCCACCTCATTACCCCCAAAGGAAATGAGTTGGGGCGAATCCGAATTTTTTAGGGCTGGAAAGGAGGAAAGCCCATGTTACTATCGCAGCAGAAGCCTCTGGAAGAAATTTTAAAATCCTTAGAGGGGGAAAAGAATATTTTTGTCCTGGGATGCAACGGTTGCGCAGAAGCCAGCGGCACCGGAGGAAAAGCCCAGGTGGTCCAGATGAAGAGGGAGCTGGAGAAGGCGGGAAAGAAAGTCGCCGGGTTTACCGTGGTAGATTTCCTCTGCCAGAAGGCTCTGGTTCAATCCCGTCTGCGGGGAAAAGCCAGAGAGGTGAAGGAAGCCGATTCCATCCTGGCCATGACCTGCGGGGTGGGAGTTCAGGCTGTGGCGGCTGTGAGCCACAAGGTTACTCATCCAGCCTGTAACACGATTCCTCTGGGAGGGGTCCGCGGAGAGTGGCGCGGTTCCGAGCGATGCCGGGAATGTGGAGATTGCGTTCTGGACTTGACCGGTGGCATCTGTCCCCTGACCGCTTGTTCTAAGTACTTGCTGAACGGTGCTTGCGGGGGAACGACCAAAGAGGGGAAATGCGAGGTGGATCCGGAGATGGAATGCGGATGGCGGTTAATTTATGAGCGATTGGAGAAGCTGGGGCAGATGGAAAAACTCCGCCAGATTCATGAGCCCAAAGACCATAGCAAAATGATGCCCCCCAAGGGTCTGAGGCTCAGCGAGCGCTGGGCCCTGGAACAGGGAAGGTAAAAGGAGGAGGGAAAGCATGGGTCTACAAGAGAGCTTGGCCTCTGGAAAATTTGTGGTAACTTCTGAAATTGGCCCTCCTAAAGGAACGAATGTCGAGGAAATGCTTCATGATGCCGAGCTACTCCGGGGGCGAGTGGACGGAATCAACGTGACCGATTTACAGAGCTCTGTTATGCGCTTGGGCTCTCTGGCCGTTTGCCATCTGCTCAAAGAGAAGGGCCTGGAGCCCATCTTGCAGATGACCTGCCGGGACCGGAACCGCCTGGCCCTGCAATCTGACCTGCTTAACGCCTATGTCCTGGGGATCCGAAACGTGCTGGCCTTGACCGGGGACTACGCTTCCTTGGGAGATCATCCTCAGGCCAAGCCCGTGTTTGACCTGGATTCGGTGAGCTTGCTCGGAGTCATAAAAAAATTGGCAGCAGGGACCGATATGGTGGGGAACCCTTTGCAGGGAGCCCCAAAGTTCTTCATCGGAGCGGTAGTCAATCCAGGGGGCAACCCGGTGGAAGCCCAAATCATTAAAATGGAGAAAAAGATCGCAGCGGGAGCTTCCTTTTTCCAGACGCAGGCGGTTTACGACGTGGGAGCCTTTGAGAAATTTATGAAACGAGTAGTTCCGTTCAAGGTGCCGGTGTTGGCCGGGATCATATTACTCAAGTCTGCCGGTATGGCCCGGTTCATGAATAAAAACGTTGCTGGGGTTTTTGTTCCTGAGCCGCTGATCCAGAAGATGGCCAAGGCTGAAGACCGGGTGAGGACCAGCATAGAAATTGCCGCTGAATTAATCAAAGACCTTAAGGGGATGTGCCAGGGTGTGCACATCATGCCCATTGGCTGGGAGAGCAAAGTTCCAGCCGCGCTGGACGCGGCCAAATTATGAAGTTTTTTCCCGCGGGTAGTCAAGCTTTTTCCGATGGCTGACCCCGAGGAAATTCGGTGTGGAAAAACCTAAAAATTCCGGGGCTGATGCGTTTCCGGACCCTCCGCTCGAAGCTGGTTTTCAGCTTTTTGTTAGTCGTATTGGCCGGGGGGCTGGCTTCCACCATCATCGGCACCCGGATGGTCGGAAACACCATTATTGCCGAGGCCCAAAACAAAGTGCGCCACGATATGGCCTCAGCCTGGATGGTTTACCAGGAAAAGCTCAACCGCGTCAAGGATGTCCTTCATCTCACAGCCAAAAGAGACCTGATTATTCGTTCTTTGGTCGGAGGAAATGGGGAAGTCCTGCGACGGGAGTTGGAGAGGGTGCGCATCGAGTATAGGCTCGACGTGTTAAGTTTAACGGACAACAAAGGGACGGTTCTCACTCGAACCCGCTCCCCTTACCAGAGGGGGGATTTTCAGGGGAATGACGAGTTGGTGAGGCGAGCTCTGAAGAGAGAAATCGTCTGCTCCACGGAGATTGTGCCCCAGGAGGAGTTAGCCAAAGAAGCGCCCGAGCTGGTGCGCCAGGCCTACATGGAATTCGTCCCCACCCCCATGGCGAAAGCGCGGCCTGAAACCAAGGAAACCTCGGGGATGATGCTGAAAGCGGCCGTTCCTATTTTAGATATCAATGACAACGTCCTCGGCACGTTATATGGCGGCTCCCTCCTCAATCGCAACTACGAAATCGTGGACAAGATCAAAGACATCGTCTTCAAGGGAGAGCGCTACAAGGGAATAGATACCGGAACGGCCACGATCTTTCAATGGGACCTACGCATTTCCACCAATGTGAAGGATAAGAGTGGGCTGAGAGCGATCAGCACGCGAGTCGCCAAGGACGTTTACGATCAAGTCCTGGAAAACGGGCGGCCCTGGGTTGATCGGGCTTTTGTAGTGAACGATTGGTACATCGCCGCTTACGAGCCCATTCGCAATCTCAAAGGGGAGATCATTGGCATCCTTTACGTTGGGACCTTGGAGGAACCTTATACGGACATCCGGAAAAATGTCATTTTCAGTTTTTTTGCTATTGCTTTTCTCGGCTTGGTTCTAGTTCTTTTCTTGGCTTATTTCATCACTCGCTCTATCACCCGGCCGATTGACGAGCTTGTGAAAGCTACGGAAGTCATCGCTGGCGGGGACTTCTCTCATGAAGTATCCATCCAATCTAAAGATGAGGTTGGGCACCTGGCAGCTTCCTTCAACCGGATGACCGGCACCCTGAAAGCCACTATGGATGAGCTTTATGTATTGAATACTAAGCTGCAAGACCTGAACCGCCATTATCTGGAGATGTTAGGTTTCGTCACCCATGAACTCATGCAGCCCATCGGCGTACTCAAAGGCTTCCTGGTCATGCTCGATGACGAATCGCTGGGACCCTTCGCCACTCCCAGGCAGAAGCAGGCCGTTTCCACGATGCTCAGGAATGTCAACGCCTTGATCAACATGATTCAGAAATACCTCCAGCTCGGACGAATTGAATATGGAAGGATGGAGGTCAATAAGGTTCACATCCCCATCTTTGCCGAGGCCTTGCAACCCATCCTGGAGGACGAAAGGCAGCAACTCGCTGCCCGCAAGATGGAAGTAGTGATAGAAAACGAGGAGGCCTTCCGCAAAGTCGAGGGGGAGGCGGACCCTGTTCTATTACGCATTGTCTTCAGCAACCTCATCGGCAACGCCCTTAAATATGGGGAGGAAGGTGGCAAGATCTGGTTCGGCTTCCGGGAAGAGCCTGAAGAGTTTCTGTTCTATGTGAAAAATGAAGGCCACGGGATTCCCGCTGGTCAATTAATGAAAGTTTTCGAAAAATTCTCTCGCTTAGGGGGAGAACTGGAGCGCCGCAGAGGTGGCACCGGGTTAGGGCTGTTCAATTCCAAAGAGATTGTAGAGCGGCATGGTGGAAAGATCTGGGCCGAATCGGAAGAGGGGAAATGGGCAAATTTCCTTTTCACCATCCCCAAGGTGGCCAAAGTGACCTGATTTTTTCCCCAGGGGGTAGCTGGCGATTTGAGAAAGGGGGCGGGAGATGGAACGGCCGAAAGTTTTAGTCATTGATGACGAGCCGGACTTTGTGGAGATGATCCGCATGGCCCTGGAGCGGCAGTTTGAGGTGCTGGTAGCGTACAACGGAAAGGAAGGGGTGGCCAAAGCCCGATCCGATAAGCCCGCTGCCATTGTTTTAGACATCATGATGCCGGAGAAGGATGGATTCACAGCCTGCCGCGAATTGAAAGAGAATTCCACTACCGCCTCCATCCCCATCCTCATTCTCACGGGTGTGGGGGAGCATTTTGGCCGGACCAAATATGCCAGGGTGAGTGGAATGGAAATCGAAGCCGAAGATTTCATGGCCAAGCCGGTTGACCCCAACGAGTTGATGCGCCGGGTCAGCGCTCTTCTGAAAAAGGACTGAGATTTATGACTGGTTCTTTGGGATTCACCGGGTCATGGCAAAAACGGCGAAAGAATAATTTTTCTACGGCCTCGGTGGTTAAATTTTGAAAATGCCTTTCTAACAGAAGGGGGAAAGTCATGGCCAAGATTTTGGTCGTCGATGATGAGCCTGATACGGTGGAAATGATCAAGACGGCATTGGAAACGGCCTCCTATCAGGTGGTCGCCGCTTACAACGGTCAGCAAGGGATTGAGAAAGCCAGAAAAGAGAAGCCCGACGCCATTATCCTCGACATCATGATGCCAGAGAAGGATGGCTTTGTGGCTTGCAAGGAATTGAAGGGAGACCTGGCTTTAAAAGAAATTCCCATCCTGATTTTGACGGCGGTAAGCGAACATTTTGCCAACACGCGCTATGCCTAGAGCATGGGCCTGGAATTGGAGGTCGAAGATTACATCGACAAACCTATCGATCCCAAGCTGCTGCTGGCCCGGCTGGCTAAGCTTCTGAAGAAGTAGAAGTTGCCCTGACGGAACCCATTAGGATAGAAGCGGGCAGGTGGATCATTTCTTGCCCGGCAAAGGCATTAACCTCATGACAATCGGGGGTACGGATTTGGAAGAGAAAGGGGTATTGGTTATCGGAGGAGGGATTGCGGGGGTAGCCTCGGCCTTGGAACTCGCTCGACACGGTCAGCAGGTCTTTCTGGTGGAGAAAGAGCCGAGCATCGGGGGGCATGCCGTTTCCTTCTGCTGTAAGGCCACAGAAAAATGCAATAAATGTTCTGTCTGTGTATTACCAGAAAAAATGAGGGAAGTAGGAATTAATCCCCAAATCTCCCTTTTTACCAGTTCCGAAGTGAGGGAAGTAAGGGGGAAGATGGGTGATTTTAAAGTTAAAATAGTCCAAAAACCCCGCTTTGTGGATCGGGATAGATGCACGGCCTGTGGTCTCTGTGAGGAAGCCTGTCCTATTGAGCCACCCAAGGCCATCCAGTGTCCTTCTCCCGGAGCTGTTCCCTATACTTTTTTGGTCGATAAAGATCGATGCCTCCGTTTCCGGGGAGAAAAATGCCAGGTTTGCCATGATAAGTGCCCCACGGGGGCAATAAATTTTGATCAAGACTCTCAAAAGATTGCTTTGAATGTAGGGGCCATCGTGGTAGCTACCGGTTTCGACGTTTTCGACGCCAAGGAAAAGGCGCTTCTGGGATATGGAAAATACCCCAACGTTTTAACAGGCTTGGATGTGGAAGAAAGATTGCGCAAGGTAGGATCGATTCTCCTCCCCTGCAACGGCAAGCCTCCTGCAGATGTGGCCTTCATCCAATGTGTTGGCTCAAGAGACGAACATATTGGCAATGGATATTGTTCAAAAGTATGCTGCAAATATGCCATGAGGCTCTCTAGGTTATTGCAATATCAGAATCCGGAAGCAAAGATCACCATATTCTACATGGATCTCCAGACAGCGGGAAAGGGTTTTGAGGAGTTTTATGAGCAATGTAAAGAGACCATCCGGTTTGTTCAGGGGATTCCGGTGGAGATTTCCCAAGTTTCCTCAGATCGACTGGGGGTCAAATACGAAGATCTCTCCCAGGGAAAGATTGCCGTGGAAAACCATGATCTGGTAGTTCTTTCGGTGGGGATGACCCCCCGCAAGGATGCTAAAAATCTGGCCAAAATCTTGGGTATCAACATGGGAGATTCTGGATTCTTTGATACCCTCACCCCGCTCGATAGTACTGGCACCAACATAGAAGGAATTTTTATTTCCGGCTGTTGTCAGGACCCAAAGGATATTCCCGCAACCATCGCCCACAGCACTCAAGCGGCTCTCAGCGTTATTAAATCTTTGACATAATAAAAAAATGGGAGTACGTCAAATGGTAGAGGATACAAAAATAGGGGTTTTCCTGTGTGATTGTGGCGAGACGATATCAAAAAGAATTGATCTTTTAGGGATCAAATCCAATTTGGAAAAGATCTCTGATGTAAAGTATGTAGAATTAACTCATTCTCTGTGTTCCCAGGGGGAAATAGAGAAATTGGGATCGAAGATCAAGGAAAAAGGAACTAATCGAGTAGTCATTGGTGCTTGCTCACCCCAGTTCTGTGAAGCCACCTTCATGAGGGCAGCGGAGAGAGGCGGTTTGAATCCTCATCTTTTATCCCTGGCCAACATTCGGGAGCAATGTGGCTGGGTCCATCCGGATAAATCAGGGGCTACCCATAAGGCTGCCCAGCAAATAAAGATGGCCATAAAGAAAGCCCGGTTCTTAGAACCCATTGAAAAAGAAGAGCTTCTAATAAATAGAGATGTCCTTATTATTGGCGCCGGGCTTTCCGGAATGGAAGCAGCCATTGAGCTTTCTGAGCTGGATCATAAAGTTACTTTACTCGAAAGGGAGCAGGCTATAGGGGGAAGATTGCGTCAACTTCATAGTCTCTATCCCATGGATTTGACTCCGGATGCCCTGTTGATGGAGAAGGTAGAAGCGATCAAAAAACGGTCAAATGTAGAAGTAATGACCAACGCAGAGCTTCTGAAGGTAGAAGGGCATCTGGGCAATTTTAGGGCCCAGATAAAGACCAACCATTCCCAAATCACCCGCAATTTCGGCGCCCTTGTGGTAGCGACTGGTTGTGACACCCGATTTTCCCAGGAGAAGTATGGTCTGGAACTCTCGGATAATATAGTCACTCAATTTCAGTTTGAAAGAATGCTCAAGTCCCAACAGGAATGGCCAAAGATTCCCCAAAAGATTGGTTTCATGCTTGATCTCTCCGACGAATTCTCACGAATTTCCACCATTTCTGCCTTTAAAAATGGCCTAACAGCCAAGAGGAGATTTGGGAGTGAAGTTTATATCTTCTGCAAAAATCTGAAGTTAGATTCCCATGGTTTGGAGAGGATGTATCGAGAAGTAAGGAATCAGGGAGCAATCTTCTTTAAATTTGGGGACAAAAAACCTATCATTTCTTCGGCCAATGGTGAAATCAATATTCAGCTCGAGGATCTTTTGCTGGTCAAAGAGCCGGTAACCCTTTCCTGTGACTTGCTGGTAGTGGATGAAAAGATCCTTCCTGCCCAGGGGTTTGAAAAACTCCAATCTATACTCAATGTTGGTCTGGCCCCCAATGATTTCTACCAGCAAGCCAACGTCCATCTCTACCCGGTCAGCTCCAATCGGAAAGGAATATTTTTTGCCGGAAGCTGCCACGCAGACCTGGACTTCATGGACACTCTGGCCGATGGGAGGGCAGCCGCGCAGGCCGCCCATCAGCTCCTATCCTTGGACAAAGTATGGGTGGAAGTAGGAAGGGTAGCGGTCAATGCGGATAAATGTGTCCTTTGCCTTACCTGTATCCGTTCGTGCCCGCACCAGGCCGTCGAGGTAGACCCGGTGAAGAAAGCAGCCAGGGTCATCGATTTGGCCTGCCAAGGCTGCGGCATCTGCACGGGTGAGTGTCCGGCCAAAGCAATCCAGCTCAAGGGCTTCGCCGATAATGAAATGGGAGCGCAGCTGGCATTTTTAGAGGAGGCAACGTGATGGTTGAGAAAAAGAACCCATTTTCTCCCAAGATAGCAGCCTTCTGCTGCTTTCATTCTGCCTACCAGGCGGCGGATATTGCCGGAGCGATGAGGAATCCATATGCGGAGGGCGTCTATCTCCTTCGGGTTCCCTGCGCTGGAAAGATAGAGGAACTGCATATTTTACAAGCCTTTGAAAAGGGTGCCGATGGGGTTTTGGTCCTGGCCTGTCCAGAAGAGTCCTGCCATTATATCTCTGGAAATATCCGGGCCAAAAAGAGGGTGGGTCATATCCTTCAGCTCTTGGAAGCGATTGGCCTTGAGCCCGATAGGCTTAAGATATTCAACCTGGCTTCCAATCAGGCCCCCAAATTTGTGGAAGTTGTCAAGGGAATGGCGCAAAGGATAAAAGATCTGGGACCCAGCCCCATCAAGGCCGGAGATAGCGGGAGGTGAAAAATGATTGTAGGAGAAAGAAAGTCTTTAGAAGACATCCGGAAGATGATCAGCGGATACAGAAAAGTTCTGGTGGCCGGTTGCGGGACCTGTGTCACTGTATGCTTTGCTGGCGGAGAAAAGGAAGTAGCCACCCTTTCCTCTGCCTTGAGATTGGCCGCCAAGAAGGGCGGAGATGGAATAGAGATTTTGGAGGCTACCATACAAAGACAATGTGATATTGAATTTATCCAGGAATTAAAGGAAAAGGTAGAACAGGTAGAGGCAATTCTATCCATGGGATGCGGCGCGGGGGTGCAAACGATCGCCGAAACTTTTCGGGAGATACCCGTTTACCCGGCACTCAACACCCGATTTATTGGCCGGACGGATGAGCAAGGCCTGTGGAGCGAAAGATGTGCTGCTTGTGGGGATTGCCTCTTGCATTTAACCGGAGGAATTTGCCCCGTGGCCCGCTGTTCCAAAAGCATACTGAATGGCCCCTGCGGAGGCTCCAAAGATGGGAAATGCGAAATCAAGTCTGAAGTGGATTGTGCCTGGCAGCTTATTTACGATCGCTTGAAGGCTTTAGGCCAGCTGAATAAGCTCGAGGAGATCATCCCCGTAAAGGATTGGTCGGCAAACAGGGATGGGGGTCCCCGAAAGCAAGTAAGGGAGGACATGAAACTATGAAATCCGGAAGTAATCTGGAAAAGATCTTAGAGAGTGGCCAGTTTGCAGTTACCGGCGAGTGCGGGCCTCCCCAAGGGGCCGATAGAAGCGTCATTGAGAGGAAGGCCCAATTCCTGAGAGGGAATGTGGATGCAGTCAATGTGACGGATAATCAAACCTCCATCGTGCGTATGTCCAGCATCGCCACCTGCGCCCTTCTAAATCAGATGGGTCTGGAAGGGACCATGCAGATGGTCACCCGCGACCGGAACCGTATTGCCATGCAAAGTGATATCTTCGGGGCTTATGCCTTGGGAATCAAGAACATTCTTTGCCTGAGCGGCGACCACCAGTCCTTTGGCAACCATCCCACCTCCAAGAACGTGTTCGACCTGGATTCCATCCAGCTCATTCATGCCGTTAAGCAGATGAGGGATGAGGGCAAGGTCCTGGGAGGGGATGAGATCAAAGGAGTCCCCAAGATGTTTATTGGGGCCGCCGCCAATCCTTTTGCCGACCCTTTTGAATTCAGAGTCGTCAGACTGGCCAAGAAGGTGGCTGCGGGTGCTGATTTCATTCAGACCCAATGTATCTATAATATGGATAAATTTGAAAAATGGATGCAGATGGTTCGGGATCGAGGATTGCACGAAAAGGTGCATATCCTGGCTGGGGTTACCCCTTTAAAGTCCGTAGGGATGGCCAAGTACATGAAGGAAAAAGTCGCCGGCATGGATGTCCCAGATGAAATTATTGAGAGGCTGAAGGGGGCTCCCAAGGAGAAAAAAGCAGAAGAAGGAATTAACATCTGCCTGGAGACCATTCAAAGGCTAAAAGAGATTAAAGGGGTTCATGGTATCCACTTGATGGCCATCGAATGGGAAGAGATGGTTCCGGTCATCGTCAAGAAGGCAGGGTTACTTCCCAGACCCACCCCCCCATCGGAGGTGAAAAAATGACGATTCAGATGAGAGATTTAGACCCCCATTTCAAATATGAAATAGCAGAGAAACCAGGGGGAGAGAATCTAAAAGTTTGTTTTGCCTGCGGGGTATGTACGGCTGGATGTCCAGTATCGGAAATCGATGAGCGCTATAATCCCAGAAAGATCATCCGCATGGCCATCCTGGGGATGAGAAAAGAAGTTCTCTCCTCCGACCTTATCTGGCTCTGTTCTCTCTGTTATACCTGCTACGCCCACTGCCCGCAGAACGTCAAGTTCACAGATATTATGGGGGTGCTGCGGGATATGGCAGTGAAAGAGGGCTATGTCAGTCCCTCCTTCCTCAAACAGATAAGGGATATTGACAATTTCTCCCAAAAGGTGAGGCATCGGATGGTGATGTCCATTGTGCCAAAGAAATCTGAGAGCGTCAGTATGGAGCCCGATAAATTGTTGGCTCAAATAACGGCGGAAGGCCTGAAGAGATAGACCCGGGGGTCAAAATCGCGAGGATCATTTGCTACCACCCTTAATTAGGGCTTGATGGGAGGAAGAAATGCCAGAGGTTTCCAAAAAGGATAAAGTCGGTGCGGTGTTAGTTGTAGGGGGAGGCATTGGAGGGATACAGGCCGCGCTCGATTTAGCAGAATCAGGGTATCGTGTTTATCTTCTGGAAAAATCCCCTTCCGTGGGAGGAGTCATGGCCCAACTGGACAAGACCTTCCCTACTAATGACTGTGCCATGTGAATCCTTTCGCCCAAGCTCGTGGAGCTTGGTCGCCATTCGAATGTAAAGATCTTATCGTATTCTGAAATTTTGGAAGTTGAGGGTGAGCCGGGCCGATTTAGAATCCATGTAAAGGAACGCTCCAGGTATATCGATCCGAAAAAATGCACCGGTTGTGGGGAGTGTCCTCGAGTATGTCCTGTTGAACTTCCGAATGAGCATGAGGAAGGTTTGGCTAAGAGGAAGGCTGCCTACATCCCCTATGCTCAATCCATTCCCAATGTGTATACCATTGACAAGCTGGAGAGACCCCCTTGTGTGATGGCTTGTCCAGCTGGCGTGAATGTTCAGGGATATGTGGTCCTGACTTCTCAGGGAAAATATCAAGAGGCTTCGGAAGTTATCCAGAGAGAACTCCCCTTTCCCCGAGTGTTAGGTCGGATTTGTCCCCATCCTTGTGAGGAAGTATGTAATCGTGAGTTGATTGATGAACCCATAGCTATCTGCGGTCTCAAACGTTTTGTGGCAGATAAGGTCAAGACCCTTGAGGATGAGGCCAAGCCTTCGGTGGCGGAGCGGAGACCTGAGCGGGTGGCGGTAGTAGGTTCTGGCCCAGCTGGGTTATGTTGTGCGTATTATTTATCATTACGAGGTTATGGGGTGACGGTTTTTGAGGCGTTGCCAGTCGCGGGTGGTATGCTTTTTGTGGGAATTCCCGAATATCGTTTGCCCAGGGACATATTGGCGGAAGAGGTTAAGAGGGTAATAGATCTCGGGGTGGAGATTAAAGTGAACATTCCCATCGGTGGGGATTTAACTCTGGATGGGCTTTTTCATGAGGGATATGAAGCAATCTTTTTGGCCATGGGTGCCCATGGAAGTCTTCCACTTGACATTCCGGGTGAGGATGCTAAGGGTGTCGTTTCTGGGGTAAACTTTTTGCGGGACATCAATCTGGGGAGGAAAGTAGAGGTTGGCCAGAAAGTTGTGATCATTGGAGGAGGAAATGTAGCCATTGATGGAGCTAGGTCGGCCCTACGATTAGG
>CAYQWO010000031.1:0-14944 GCA_964421095.1 uncultured Syntrophaceae bacterium | reverse complement strand
TTCAGTAGAGTTTGCGGCTGGCCAGAGGCGATGGAGAAAAAAACCCGGTCGCCGGGCTGAATGGCCCCGCGCAGGGCATCGCGAGCATTACACCATTTAGCGCATTTCATCTTTGCTCCATGTGTAAGGGTAAAAAGAGTCCGGATATAACATTAAAAAAACTTAACATAATCAATCAATCATTACAACCCTTGGGTGACAACTTACGACCATGACCATGTTGAGATCTCTGAAAACCCCACTTTTATGCCACTCCCGCGAAAGCGGGAGTCCAGAAAGGCCGTGAAAATACTGGATTCCTGCTTCCGCAGGAATGACGAAATGATGTCTCGTAGGCCTTCTTCAGAGATTTCATGATAAAAACTTGACAAAAAGTTTATTTTGAGATTAGCCTAATATTTCCCCGAACCTTTTCAGGGAACCCGAAAATTCCAGGGAAAGTCAAGATGACCATAGATCGGATAAGCGGAGGATTTCTCCTTCTCGTTGGGCTTTTTGTAGCCTGGGAAAGGCAGGTGTTGCCTTTAGGAACTCACAGCCATCCGGGCCCCGGGTATTTCCCTTTGCTCCTATCTATTCTCCTAATAATTATGGGAAGCATCTTGGTCATTCGAGGCCGTTTCTCGGCACCCGTTCGATCGATAAAATGGAAGGAAGGTCGCAAGGCAGTTGCCATTTTAGGATGCTGCATTGTGGCCACCTCTGGTATAGAGCTTATAGGGTATCGGATCACAATGATCATCATTTTAGGTTTTCTGTTCGGCGTGGTGGAGCGGCTTAAATTATGGCAAGTTTTTGTTTTTACCTTTCTTTTCTCACTTGGTACCTATTGGGTTTTTAACGACTTGCTTAGAGTAATACTTCCAAAAGGAAGATTTGGATTTTAATGGAAGAGACTTTAAACAATCTGCTCCTGGGCTTTTCTACTGCTTTAACCATGTCGAATTTGTTTTACGCCTTCATAGGCTGCCTTTATGGTACTCTGGTGGGTGTTCTTCCGGGAGTTGGCCCGCTGGCCGGAATAAGCATACTCCTTCCGGCTACCTTTGGTTTAAATGGCACATCGGCCATCATTCTCCTGGCCGGAATTTATTACGGAGCTATGTACGGGGGATCTACAACTTCTATTCTGATGAGGATTCCTGGGGAGGCAGCCTCAGTGGTAACCTGTATCGACGGCTACGCCATGGCCCAGAGGGGCCGGGCCGGTCCAGCCCTTTCGATTGCTGCCATTGGATCCTACATTGCCGGAACATTGAGCGTGGTCGGCCTGATGTTTCTTGCCCCTCCTCTGGCCAGGTTCGCTCTCCGCTTTGGCCCCCCGGAGTATGTCGCCCTCCTCGTTTTAGGGCTTGTTGTCCTTGGATATATGACCGGAGGCTCTGTCGTCAAGAATCTGGCGATGATCATTCTTGGGCTGCTCTTCGGTATGATCGGTATGGATCAGATGACAGGGTATTTCCGGTTTTCCTACGGGATTGTTGCCCTGGGCGATGGCATTGGCATCGTTCCTGTCGCTGTCGGTCTTTTCGGCGTTTCCGAGATCCTGGCCACTGCCGGCCAACCTATCCCACCGGAGGTTTTGAAGCCGCGCTTCAGGGATCTCTACCCATCGCGAGAGGAGTTCAAGACTTCCTGGGCTCCAATCGGACGGGGAACGATCCTCGGCTTCCTCATCGGCATCGTTCCTGGTTCGGCTCACATCATTTCCACTTTCATCTCCTATGCCGTGGAAAGGAGGGTCTCCAAGCACCCGGAGCGGTTCGGTCAGGGTGCGATTGAAGGGGTAGCCGGGCCAGAATCTGCGAATAACGCAGCCAGCTGCGGGGCCCTCGTTCCGATGCTGGCCCTTGGTGTTCCTACAGGGGGCGTTCCAGCAGTATTGCTGGCCTCCTTGATGATCCACGGGATCAACCCGGGCCCCCTGCTCATCAAGGAACAGCCAGTGGTCTTCTGGGGGCTAATTGCGAGCATGTATGTGGGAAATTTCATTCTCTTGTTGCTCAACCTTCCACTGGTAGGCATCTTCGTCAATTTTTTAAGAATCCCCTATAAAATTCTCTATCCAACGATCCTGATGTTTTGCCTCGTCGGTGTCTATGCGGTGAATTATAGTTTTGTCGATCTTGGTATTATGAGTGTGATGGGATTGCTGGGGTATGTTTTACGAAAATTCGACTTCGAAACAGTCCCCATTATTTTAGGGGTTATTCTGGCTCCCATTATTGAAATGAGTTTCCGGCAATCGCTGGTCATGTCAAACGGAAGCTATGCCATTTTCCTCCAGCGGCCACTTTCAGCAGTTTTTTTTCTGGCAGCCCTTTTTATGATTTTCCTTGCCCTCAAACCTTTGATATGGAAGAAACGCGGCTGGCGGGACACTTTGACAGAGGCGGAAAAAGGCTCATGAATTATTAGAAACAAAACTACCCCCTTACCCTTCCTCTCTTCCCACAGGGGAGAGGACTCAGACCAACGGATGGAGTGAGGGGAAATCGAAAGGAGGAGTCACAAATGAAGTACCAGAAAATGGTTTTTCTCCCGATGATGGCAATTTGCATGGGATTGATGGGCCTCGTTTTCGGAATTTCAGCAGCCGCTGAAGTTTACCCATCGCAAGCGATACAGATCATTGTGCCATTTCCGCCCGGTGGGGTGTGCGACCTCGTTGGCCGCCCTTTCGCATCTGCACTTGAGAAAATATTTAAGCAACCGGTGGTGGTGGTCAACAAGGCAGGCGCCGGAGGGGCAGTGGGAATGCAGACGGCAGCCGTGGCCAAGCCGGATGGTTATACTTTGATGGTCGCTCTCTCCAGCATCTCTGTGATGCCGGAGGTGGATTCCCTTTTCGGCCGCCCCAAGACATATAAATTAGAAGACTTTGCTCCCATTGCTCTTTTGACCGCAGACCCCACAGTTTTCATAGTAAAGAAAGAAGCTCCATGGAAGACGGTTGCCGAATTTGTTGCTGATGTCAAGAAACGGCCCAATGAGATTAAATACAGCTCTTCTGGAGTCTATGGAACCCTTCACGTGGCCATGGAGATTTTTTCGCATGCGGCTGGAATCAAATTGCGGCACATACCCACGGGAGGAGGCGCACCGGCGATGACAGCTTTCCTGGGTGGTCATGTGGATGTCTCCCTTGGCGGGCCAAATGTAGTTATCCCCCACATCAAGGCTGGCACCGTGTGTCCCCTGGCCTGTTGGGGAGACAAACGCCTTGCCGCTTTGCCTGATGTGCCAACTTTCAGGGAATTGGGATATAAAGATGTCGAGTTTTATATCTGGTCGGGATTTTTTGCTCCCAGCGCAACACCCCCTGCAGCCATTAAGATTCTGCGGGAGGCAGCTGGCAAAGCGGTAAAAACTCCCGAGTTTAAATTGGCTATGGAGAAAATGCAGACACCCATTGCCTACCTGGACGCAGATGAATTTCAAAAGTTCTGGGATAAAGACGCTGAGAGGCTCATTCAAGCTATCCGTCATATAGGAAAAGTTCAATAATTGAAATAGCCTTCCAGGTCCCTGATAGGGATTACAGGGCTTGGAGCTATAGAATAAGAATAAGACTACTCTCTGTCTTGAGACCTTTGAAAATTACATTTCCGGTCATGGCGAGGAGCGAAGCGACGTGGCAATCCCGCTATGAGCCGGATTGCTTCACTTCGTTCGCAATGACAAGATGGGTATTATTCAAAGGTCTCGTCTTATAGACACGAGGGTGAAAGAAACTTTTTCTTTAGTAAAAAGCCATCCTCTAATAAGATGACCTCATGGTTTCTATACGTGGAGGTTGTCTTATTTCATTGCCCTAGGTCTTTTCAAAGACGTGAATACTTCCTTTGGCAATTCACCTCCATGAAAGAGATCGATTGATTCTGATGATGAAACGGGCTTCACAATTGTCGTACCTCTATAAACTCAACCCTTCAGGGTTGATTTACAAAAGAACCATACAACTCAAGGCTTCACCCTCGATTCGTGAGTTCTAAGACGAATAAAGAATCAGAAATATAAGGAGGAGGATTTATGCAGGGCATCGGTTTTATCGGGATTGGACTTATGGGGCAGCATATGGCCAGGCGTCTTCTGGAGGCTGGACATCTTTTGACGGTTTGGAACCGTACAGGAGAAAAGGCCAGGAGTTTATTGGCAGCAGGGGCGAAGTGGGGCAGCTCCCCGAAAGCGCTGGCCCAGGCCGCGGATGTCGTGATAACCATGGTCACGGACTCCCGGGCCTCTGAAGAAGTATGCTGTGGAACGAATGGGGTTCTTGAAGGAGCCCATCCGGGGCTGACCCTGATCGACATGGGCAGCATTGCGCCGGAAATGTCCAGGTCCATTGCTGAACGGGCGAAAGCCAGGGGGGTGCCCATGCTGGATGCCCCGGTGACTGGAAATCCCAAAGTTGCCTCAGAGGGGAAGCTGGGGATAATGGTGGGGGGTCCCAAGGAAACCTTTGATGCTTGCCTCCCGATCTTCGAAAAAATGGGAGTCAAGGTCATCCATGTCGGCGAGAATGGCATGGGAACGACACTCAAGCTGATCAATAACCTGATCATGGGTGTGGCCATCGAGGCGGTTTCCGAGGCGCTGGTGCTGGCCGTGAAAGCCGGGATCGACCCCCGGAAAGTCATCGAAATTACCTCCGTAGGAGGGGCCCGGACAGGAGCCATGGAAACCCGGGGGCCGAGGATGATCCAACGGGACTTTTCCCCTCATTTTTCCGTAAACAATATGTATAAAGACCTTTCCACAGCTTTAGAATTAGCTGAAGAATTTGGGGTGTCCCTGCCTGCAGCCAGTATTTCCCGGGAGATACTCAGGGCCGCCAAGTCTCAGGGAAAAGGAGATATGGACTCCTGTGTTGTGATGACCGTGTTGGAGGCTATGGCCGGTACGGTGGTGCAGTCGAAGGACTGAAGCTCAAACAGAAGGGTCAATCAGCGGCCTTGCTGGGAAGTTCGGCGACGATCGTGCCCATGATCGCTTTCTCCGAGTTTTGGTTTTCGGCGAAGACGTCGGCTTCGATGTAATTCTTGCTGTCCCGGGTATATTTCTTAGTGATTTTCCCTTTGCAGGTGACTGTGTCGCCTGGCCAGATGCGGGTGGCGAAGCGCACTTTGTATTTCCGCAGGTTCCCATCTCCCACCCAATCTGTCACCATGTGACTCAGAAAGCCTGCGGTCATCATGCCCATGGCGAAGACGCGGTCATTGCCGGCCCGGATGGCGTAGAGCTCGTCGTGGTGGATGGGGTTGAAGTCGCCGGACGCGCCGGCATACTTCACGATCTGCGTACGGGTGATGCTGGCAACCACCAGGGGAGGAGCCTCATCTCCCTCCCGGACATCCTCAAAGTAGAGAAGGTTTTTGCCCATCTTTAGCCCCCCTTGTTTCAAGGTAGAGACTTAGCTCAATCTATGGAGTGATTAAAAAAACTCGAATTTCCAAAAATATCTAATCCTTTACTACTCCTCCGGTCTGGATGGCGGTGGAGCGGGAAATGAGCACTTTTTCTCCCCTCTGGTTGTGGAAGGTAAACTCAAAGACCACGAAGGTCATCGTGCCGCCGCGCTTTCCGGCTTTTTCGTAGGCTTCCGTAATCTTGCCTTTGCAGGTCAAGACGTCCCCGGCTATGATCGGCTGGAAGTATTCGTATTCTTCTTCCCCATGGAGTAAGAACCGGTTGTCCAGGCCAGCAATCTCCGCATTCGTTCCGCCGGTACGCCAGAAGGCCTTGGTGGCGGTGAAGGTGGGGGGAGCAAGGACACCGCCAAACAGGCTTTCCTTAGCGTAGGTAGGGTCGCGGTAAAGGGGGTTGTCGTCGCTGATGGCCTCAGCGAATTCTTTGATCTTCCCCCGTTCGATGGGCATCTCGAAAGGTGGAATTTCCTTTCCGATGAGGTCCTGGATGGGCATGGCCAGATCCTTTCCGCTGTCATTTTTCTTTCTTAAGAGAAATTTACCGCAGAGAGCGCCGCGAACGCAAAGGAAAAATTATGGTGAAAGTTTGTTTTGGCGAAACCAGAAGAAATAAAGGGCCATCAGGAAAGCCAGGAGGGGAACCAAAAAGAGAAAAAGGAAACCCCGGACCCAATCTCCTTCCAGGAAAGAATGAAAACTCAAATAGCTCGTCCAGATTTGCAGGGCAACGAAAGCAATGACCGCACAGCCAAAGAAGAAACGATTTTTCAGGATCAAAAGGAACCTCCGCCGGTCATCGGCTTAGCCTCTGCTGCGGAACCCCATCCCCCCTCTTGGGGCAGACTTTCTCCCCGCCGAATCTCAATCTTATCCGCCACTCTTTTGCTCCTCACCCGTCTACGATCACGCCGCCACATCTTTAAGAGTCTTTGGCTTTTTTAACAATGGATAGACAATGGAGGCGGCTGCGGCAATTAGTAATAGGGCGCTGATGGGTTGGGTGATTAGGATCAGAGGGTCACCCAGCGAGAGTAAAAGGGCCCTCCTCAATGACAATTCTGAACGGTCTCCCAAGACCAGGCCCAATACTGCCGGGGCTATGGGGAATTTGTATTTCCTCATATAGTAGCCGATTAATCCAAAGGCCAACATGATATAAAGATCGTCAATGTTATTACTTAATCCGTAGGCGCCGACCGCACAGAGAATCATGATCGCTGCGGAAAAAACCGAATAGGGGAGTCTGTTCAGTTGCAGGAACATTCTGACCCCGATGACGGACAGCCCTACCAAGAAAATATTGGTCAGGAGCATCGCCACAAAGATCCCGTAGATAATATCGGGTCTCTGACCAAACAATAAAGGCCCGGGCTGTAAACCATGGATCATGAAAGCAGCGATGAGCATAGCCGTCGTATTGCTGGCCGGAATCCCCAGGGATAGGAGGATGGTCATGGATCCGCCAGTCGAGGCATTATTTGCCGCCTCGGTGGCCATAAGCCCATCGACCGCACCATTTCCAAAATTCTCAGGATGCTTCGATGACCTGGCCGCTTCCCCATAAGCCAGGAAGGAGGCAATCGTAGCCCCGGCACCCGGAAGGGATCCGGCTAATGTTCCAATGATGGATGACTTCGTCAGGGTTAGCCAGTTTTCTTTGTAGTCAGAAAACTTGGGCATTTCTTCCCGCAATCCCCGGTAATGAGCAGACCCCTTGTACTCGGTAAAAGGCTCCTCAGCTTCGAGGAGAATCTCGGATACAGCCAACAGTCCGACCATAGCGGGGACTAACTCTATCCCGCCCAGCAGGATAGTAGTGCCAAAGGTGAATCTTTCTACCCCCGTGATTCCATCTGTTCCGATGGTGGCGATGAATAAGCCAAAAAGGCAAGATATCGCGCCCTTGAGGATCGAACCCCCGGATATGCCTGAAACCACGCTCAACCCGAGCACGGTCAAGGCGAAATATTCTGCGGGGCCAAAACGTAAGGCAAAATTGGCGATGAGGGGAGTGGCGGCCATCATCACAAAGACGCTGAAGATTCCCCCTATGGCCGAGGCCAAAATAAAAACCCAGAGGGCGAAAGCGGCGCGGCCCTTTTTGGCGAGAGCATATCCCTCGATCACGGTGCAGACCGCAGAAGGTTCTCCCGGAATTCCAAAGAGAACCGACGTGATGGAGCCGCCGGTGATACCTCCGCAATAGGCGCTGACCAGCATGGTAAAGGCAGTGATGGGACTCATGGTAAACGTGAAAGGTATGAGAAGGACCACGCCCATGGAAGTGCTGATTCCCGGCAGCGCCCCGGCGATAATCCCCCACAAGCCTCCCATCAACATGGCCAGGAGGTTCTGGGGAAGTAGGATGGTAGAAAAAGCGGTGATATAGTGCTCCAGCATGAGCCCCTTCCCGCTTAATAGATAAGGCGGCTGAAGGCCGCGAAAATCCCTACCCCTTTCGGAAAAGGGATAGCGATAAATTTGGAAAAAATCAGGATCATTAAAACGGTCACCAGGATGGGGGAAAAGATCAGGACGAGTTTCCTTCTTTCTCCCAGGACAAGGATGAAAGCCAGTACATAAATGAGCGTGGATAGACCAAAGCCAATCCAGGGCATGACCACAATATAGATCAATAGCAAAATAACGCTGAGGGCAAATTTTTTCCTCCGGCTCCTTACGTCCCTCTGCGCCTCAGGCGAGGTCGCTGCCCCAGAAGGAGTCTTCTCTTTCAGATATTTCATGAAATTCGATATCAGCAGAATAATGCTAAGAAGGGTGGCTGCGGACAGGACCAGGATGGGCCAGAAGCCACTTCCCATCTCCCCGAATCGCCGGATCTCGTGGAGTCCAACAGAATTGATTAACATAAAAATAAAAAAAGCAACCATCACCCCACTGGCAATAATCTCATCCTTTTTCATAAAAACCTCTTATCCCCTTCCTCTCACCCCAAAGACCAGGACGTTATTTTACGTAACCCAATTCCTTGAGCATCTGAGCAAAGAATTGGACTTGCTCTTCCCAAAATTTCCGGGTATCTTCAGGGCCCAAGTAACCAGGCCGGGCATAGAGATGGCTATCCTCTACAAATTTTTTGTAAACCGGCGTATCCAGTGATTTCTTTATGACATCATGAAGATATTTTATGCGGTCTGGAGAAGTCCCCTTTTTCACGGCCCACGCTCTCATCAACCCATGGGTGTAGTCAATCCCCAGCTCTCTCGTGGAGGGAACATCCGGAACGGCGGGATGCCTCTTTTCCATGAGGACCGCCAGAGCCCTTAGCTTGCCCCCCTTTACCAACGGTAAGGTCTCGGCAAGTTCCTCCAAGGCCCCATGGATATGTCCGCCCAAGATCGCGGCCTTGATTTCTGCTCCGGAATCAAAGGGCACAAAGGTGACCTCCACTCCTGTTTTCCTAAAGAAGGCCACGGTCTGAATCTCGGACCATCCTCCCGGAGAGGTTCCCGCAAACTTGAGCATTTTGGGGTTCTTTTTGCCATACTCGATGAGGTCGGCGAGGGTCTTGAATTTTGCTTCTCCGGAAACAAATACGGTGGTGGTGTCCCACTGAATTCTCATAAGGGGATCGAAGTCCCTCAGGAGGTGAGCTCGAGTCTTTGGTTTGACCGCATCGATAAGATGTGAGGTGGTTACGGCCAGGATCATATAACCGTCAGCAGGTTGCTGGGCAACATACTGCATTCCCTTGGTGGCCCCACCGCCGGGCATATTATTAATCACCAGGGGCACCTTAAGCAAAGGTTTCAATCCTTCGGCCACGGCTCTGGCCGCGATATCGCTTCCTCCACCCACCCCAAAGGGAACAAGAATTTCGATGGCTCTCTCTGGATATTGGGCAGACGCCATATCCCAGCCTCCGATAATGAGCAGATGGGCTGCAAAAACGAATAGAAAAAGCCACTTCACTTGTTTCATTTTTAACCCCCTTTCTGAGCTTTACGATCGAAGCAATAAATTGAATTCCAATAAAAAGTATCCCAAGGATTTACTCAAAGGATTGTTCTGGTGACACGTGCAGGAAAATAATCTTCTCATAGCCCTCCACGGGTTTAAAGGTTCGGGTTGAGGGATAAGTACCTCTATGGTGGGCTTAATTTTTGAATAAGTATATTAAATTGCGAGGAAGAATTCAATCGGTGGTCTGGGGAAGGGAATCGGCCAAGCCAGAATCGGCCGGGAACCCTTGAACCCTTGGGGCATCAGTGACGTCTTCGATTGACAAAAAGGGGATCCCTGTGGCATAAGGTTCTTATGAATTAAGAGAGAAAAGGGGAAGTGGCGAAGAGGTGAAAAAGGGAAGGGAAAATCTATGTATAATCTAAATGGACAAATCGCCATCGTGACCGGCGCGGCCAGCGGCATCGGCCGGGCCATCGCCATGCGCCTTTCCCTGGAAGGGGCGGCCATCGTGGCCGCGGACCTGAATGGGAACGCCGCGGAAAAGCTCATCCAGGAAATCAAAGGTTTGGGAAGACGCGGACTGGCTTTGCAGACCGATGTGTCCAGCGAAAAAGAGGTTGAAAGAATGGTCAAAGAAAGCCGGGAGAATTTTGGCCAGATCGACATCCTGGTCAACAATGCGGGGACTGGAAGCGTCGGGCTGATCATCGACCATACGGTGGAAGATTGGGAAAAACCGATACAGGTAAACCTTAAGGGCACCTTTTTATGCGCGCGCGCCGTGGCCAAAGAGATGATTCCCCGCAAGCGAGGAAGGATTGTAAATATTTCTTCCATTTCCGGAAAATCCGGAGAAGAATTCATCGGCGCCTACTGCGCTTCCAAGTTCGGGGTGATCGGCCTGACCCAGGTGCTGGCCAGGGAGCTGGCCCGCCATTGGATCACGGTCAACGCCGTCTGCCCGGGCTACATCTGGACGCCCATGTGGCAAGAACTGGCCAAGTGGTTCAAAGAGAATTTTCCTTCGCTGGCGGGTAAAAGTTTACAGGAGATCTTTGAGAATAGAGTGAAATCCGTCACCCCCTTGCGCCGGCCGCAGACCGCCGAGGACATTGCCAACCTGGTCGCCTTTCTGGTTTCAGAGGAGGCCCGGAACATCACGGGCCAAGCGATCAACGTGGACGGCGGGGCGGTGATGCATTAAAGACAATTGGACGTAGATAAACGCAGATGGGCAGGATATTAAAAACCTGAATTTAGAAGCCAGAAGACAAGAGCCAGAAGCCCAGGAGGGAAAAGTCTTTATTTTCAATTTACATTGTCTGATGCGTATCTTCTGCGTAAATCTGCGTCCTATTCGGAGGAATAAATGATTGAGATTCGGATTCATGGCCGGGGAGGGCAGGGAGCGGTGGTCGCCTCCAAAATGCTGGTCACAGCTGCGGCCAAGGAAGGGAAAAAGGTTCAGGCTTTTCCGACCTTCGGGGCCGAACGTCGGGGCGCTCCCGTGGCGGCTTTCGCCCGGATCGACCAGGAGAAAATTCGCATCCACAGTGAAGTCTATACCCCGGATTGTGTCATCGTTCTGGACCCAGTCCTTTACAAGACCGTCGATGTGACGGCCGGGCTCAAGCCGGGAGGATGGATTATCCTGAACAGCTCCGGGGACCCATCATCCTATCCATTTCCAGCTCATTTTAAAGTGGCTACTGTGGATGCGGGGGGCATCGCCATCAGGCACAAGCTGGGGTCCCGGACAGAGCCCATTGTCAATACGGCCATTCTCGGCGCCTTTTCTAAGGTGACGGGGATTGTAGGGCTCCAGGCGCTGGCTGAAACCGTCAAAGAGTCGGTACCAGTCAAAGGGAAGGAGAATGAGGCCGCAGCCCGGGAAGCCTACGAGAGCGTAAAAATAAGATAACCGTCAATCGCAATTGGTAAGGACTGAAGCCCCTCACCCTGGCCCTCCCCCTCGGAGGGGGGAGGGTAGGGTGGGGGTGGAAAGAGGAGAAGAATGGAACAGAAGATCGTGATCAAAAATCTAAAGGATGTGCCCATCCTTTCCATGTCTTTGCAATCTACACTCTGGAATCAGACCGGAAACTGGAGGTACCTGCGTCCTTCTTACGTGACCCTCCGGGCTCCCTGTTCCAAAGCCTGTCCCATCGAACAGGACATATCTTTCTACCTCACTTCTTTGGCGGATGGGAAGCCGGAGGAGGCCTGGAAGAAAATGGCAGAGGCAAATCCCCTTCCCTCCATCTGCGGGCGAGTCTGCCATCATCCCTGCGAGAGCGATTGTAATCGCAAGGAATACGATGAAGCCCTGGCGATAAACGCCCTGGAGCGCTTCCTGGGGGATTGGGGAATGAAAGAAGGAAAGTCCCATGGTCGCCAGAAGGAGAAGCGCCACGAAAAAGTTGCCGTCATCGGGTCTGGGCCGGCGGGCCTCTCCTGCGCGTATTTCCTGGCCCGGAAGGGTTACGGGGTAAAGATCTTTGAGGCCATGAATGACCCGGGGGGGATGCTGCGGTATGGCATTCCCCCATACCGACTCCCCAGAGGGATCCTCAAGGCGGAGATCGAACGCATTGAATCATCCGGGGTGAACATCGAGACTGGCAAGAAGTTTGGCAAGGACTTCGGGCTGCCAGACTTGAGACCTTACGCGGCGGTTTTTTTGGCTACCGGCGCACACGCGGAGCAGAAGCCGGAAATCTCCGGGGATGAGCTCAAAGGGGTCTGGCATGGCCTGGCTTTTCTGAAGGAGATTAACTCCGGTAAACGCATTTCGCTGGGGAAAAAAGTAATTGTGGTTGGTGGGGGCAATACGGCCATAGATTCAGCCCGCGTGGCCTGGCGGCTCGGGAGCAAGGTCACGGTCCTCTACCGCCGGGCCAAAGAAGATATGCCAGCCATTCCGGGGGAAGTAGAGGAAGCCAGCAGGGAAGGGGTGGAATTCCTCTTCAATGCCGTGCCCGTTAAGATCCTGGGCAAGGGCGGGAAAGTCCAGGCGGTGGATTGTTTGCGGACCCAACCGGGAAAAACGGATGAGAGCGGCCGAAGAGCACCTGTTCCCGTCAAGGGATCCAACTTTTCTCTGAAAGCCGATAGCTTGATCCTGGCCGTGGGAGAAAGAGCCGATCTCTCTTTCTTGCCGGAAGGAATGAAGACGAGAAACGGCTTGATCGCCACCGATTCCTGGGGAAGGACGAACCTCCCGGGAATCTTTGCCGGAGGAGATGCGGCCACGGGAGAAGGCTACGTGTCCCAGGCCATCGCTTCCGGGAAAAAGACGGCCTGGGCCATTGACCGGTTTCTGCGGGGGGAGAAGACTGATCCCCCGGAGAATTCAAAGGAAGTGGTTCCGTTCGAAAAGATCAACCTTGATTATTTCCCGCCAATGGACATGACTGAGGTTCCAGTTCTTCCAGTAAAGGGGAGAGCAGGAGGGTTCAAAGAGGTTCACAGCGGGCTTTCCAGCTTCAAGGCGAAACAGGAAGCGGAGCGCTGCTTCAGCTGCGGCAATTGCATCCGCTGCAACGTTTGCCTGATGGTTTGCCCGGACGTGGCCATATCCTTTAAAGAGAATGAGAATGAATATTTTATAGATTATGATCACTGCAAGGGCTGCGGGATTTGCTCTGTCGAGTGTCCCCGCTCGGCCATGAGCCTGGAGGAAGAAAAATGGAACGAGTAATTTCTGGGAACGAGGCTGTGGCCTACGGGGCCATGCTCTCCCGAGTACAGGTAATACCGGCGTACCCCATCTCCCCGCAAACGACCATCGTGGAGGCATTGGCGGATTTCTGCGCCAGCGGGTTGCTCAAGGCTGATTTTGTCAAGGTAGAATCCGAGCACTCGGCCATGGCCTGCTGCGTTGGCGCGGCATCCGCCGGAGCGCGAACCTTTACAGCGACTTCAGCTCAGGGGCTGGCCCTGATGCATGAAGTCCTGCACTGGGCTGCCGGAGCGCGCCTGCCGATTGTCATGGCCAACGTTAACCGGGCCATGTCCGCTCCCTGGACCATGTGGTGCGACCAGGGTGACAGCCTTTCCCAGAGGGACACGGGGTGGCTGCAGTTCTATTGCGAGGACAACCAGGAAGTCCTGGACAGCATCATCATGGCCTACCGCATCTCCGAGAAGGTCCTTTTGCCCAGCATGGTCTGCCTGGATGGGTTCATCCTCTCGCATACTTACGAGCAGGTGGACATCCCCGACATCCAGGAGGTCGATCATTACCTCCCAGCCTATGTTCCCAGGTTCAAACTGGACGTGGCGGACCCCCATTCATTTAACGCGGCTTTTCTTCCGGACATTTACATGGAGCAAAGGGTGAAGGTTCAGGAGGCCATGGAAGAGGCGAAAAACGTGGCCCAGGCAGTGGATCAGGAATTCGGCCAGGCCTTCGGCAGAAGTTATGGCGTGATGGAGGAGTATTTTGTCGAAGATGCCGACATCCTGCTGGTGACCACCGGCACCATCACGGGCACGGCCCGAGTCGTGGTGGATGAGTACCGGAGAAAGGGGGAAAAAGTGGGGCTTCTGAAGATGAAAATGTTCCGGCCGTTCCCCACAGAAGATGTGCGCCGGGTTTTGCAGCAAGTGAGGAAGGTGGCCGTGGTGGACCGAAATATTTCTTTCGGCGCCACCGGAATCTTCGCCCAGGAGATCCGCTCCGTCTTGCAGCATCATGGGGAGGGAACATCAGTCTTCGGGTTTATCGCCGGCCTGGGAGGAAGAGATGTGACACCGGCCATCCTGAAGGAGATTGTCGAATTTGCCAAAGGCAAAGAGGCCCCAGAAGGGGACATTGCCTGGATCGGAGTGAAGCCATGAGATACGAGCTGCCCAAAGAAGAACTGTTCTATTCAGGACATATCGGGTGCCCGGGCTGCGGCGCATCGCTATCCATGCGCTATGTGCTTCAGGCCTTAGGGGAAAAAACCATGGTGGTCATACCGGCCTGCTGCTGGTCCAACGTAGCCGGTTTTTTCCCTTCCTCCAGCCTCAAAGTACCCCTCCTGCACACCATCTTCGAGGCTGCGGCCATCACTGCCTCAGGAGTAAAGAAAGGACTGGTGGCCCGAGGAATCGAAGATGTCCAGGTTATGGCCTGGGCGGGAGATGGGGGTACCTTCGACATCGGGCTGCAAGCTCTTTCCGGATGTGCGGAGCGGAACGATGACATCATCTACGTCTGTTATGATAACGAAGCCTACATGAACACCGGAATCCAGAGAAGCTCGGCTACACCCTTCTTAAGCTGGACCACCACCACTCCGAACCCCACTTTCAACGATACTCCCAAAAAAGATATCATGGAGATCATGGCTGCCCACCGCATCCCCTATGCAGCCACGGTATCGCCGGCCTTTCCTGAAGATTTTCTGACCAAGATACGTAAGGCCAGGGCGATCAAGGGCCTGCGTTTTATCCACATTCTTTCCTCCTGTCCTCCGGGGTGGAAATTCCCTTCCGAGCTCTCAGTGAAGATCGCCCGTCTGGCTGTGGAGACCAAAATATTTCCGCTCTATGAAATCGAGAATGGAAGGAAGTACACACTCACGATCCAGCCCAAAGGC
>CAYQWO010000030.1:0-15592 GCA_964421095.1 uncultured Syntrophaceae bacterium | reverse complement strand
GAGATAACTGCCTGGCCGAGACAAATCGATCGACGAGCGCCCGGGTTAGGTCGCTCTCGATCCCCGTCTGCAGCGTCTGGTTCCCGAAGATCGGAATGGCCACAGAGTGAACCCCCGCGGGAAGCCGGGCACCGCTGCCCGTGAAATGGTATCCGCAGCTCGTCAGCAGAAGGACTGCCAGGAAAAAGAAGCTGCCTGCTTTTTTCAAAAGAGGTCCCTTCAATCCAAAACGATCATGACCCGGCATTCTTCCAGAAAGGTTCCTTGGCGGGCGAATGGGGTAACCCGTTTGGCATCTTCAACCCTTAAGATAATCTCTGAGGGATTGTCGGCATTCAGTCTCATCCCCTTTACGGTCAACGGGTTTTTCCCCACGCGGGGATTTGTCTGGGCTGCGGTTAAATCTCGGGAATAGAGGGCTACACCATTCTGGCCTGCCTTCTCCGCGGGGACATATCGCCCCTGGTATATCTCCTGACCGTTTTCGCCCAGAACCCTGGGGATGAGCACCGCCCGCATATTCAGCCCCCGGGTATCGATCACCAGCCCAGTAAATCTGGGAAGGTCCGCCACCGGTGGCAAAGGTTTCGCCTCTAAGGGTCGCTTTTCTTCGACCGGACTCGTGGGCTGTTCAGGGGAGGGTTCGGCCTTCTTTTCCGGTGAAACGAGAGGTGGCTGGGAAGGTGGACTTTCTCCCACCGGCGCTTTGACAGCTTTCAGTTCCTTCAGTTGGCTGAACATCAAAGTCAGGAAATCCCCAGTCAAATTCATGGCCACGGCTACTTCGATGGCCCCATCGGAAAGATACTTCCTGTGATCTTTCAGTTCCGTCGAGCCCTGGATGAAACCTTCAGCGCTCAGGCGAATCTGGTCGCTCTTGACCATGTAGTTTTCTACGGTAGTTAGCGAATCAACCGACACCCCTTTGAGAACTTCCAACAGATTCCGCCGGGCATCGGACAAAGCGGCTCGCTCGGCCATCAGCCGCGCCTGAGCAATATTTTTGGCCTCCCTGGGCGGAGCCCCACTTCCTCTTGCCACGATTACCCCTTGGGACCAGTTAATTTCGCCGTTCCCAATCAGCTCCACGACCTCTGTCTGGGCCGCCCATATCACGCCTGGCCAAAGCCCTACCCATAAAAATAAAAGATATACCATCTTGTTTTTCACGGCTTCCTCCCCTGAAAGGCCTCAGGCTCCGGCGTATTCAGCCAAGGTTTGTAATTGATCTCTCCCAAAAAAAGTGATTCTGGCGGAGGGCTTGCCCCCCACCAATTTTCTCTCGCATCCATATAAATCGAGGAGAAGCTTTGCACAGCAAAGGGATTGTCGAGAAAATTATTTCGATTCATCTTCGGCCTGGCGGCTCCCAAAGCCACCACGGCTCCCGTTCCCAAATTCCTGCTGAAGGTGCTGAAAAAGATTCTGGGTTCCGCCTCGTTGGCCACTTTGACACCCACTTGCGCCTGGTGGGCGATCCAGCAATGATCGATCTCCGGAGCCCCGTAGGCTATATCCAGACCCGTCTCAGCATATTCCAAAATGCAGTAACGGAAGAAGCTCGCCAGCTTCGAAGGTTGGGCAAATCTCACTGCCGAGGTGTAACTTCCCGGCGAAGGGGATGAACTGTTGGGAGTGAAAGTGATCGTCCGGTCGGCTGTGCCCCGGGCATCCACCCCCCCATCTTTTACCACAATCGAAGTTCGCGGATTATATTTCAGGGTTACTCCGGGCTCGATAAAAAGGGTGGCCCCTTTCTCCACGATTATGTCCTTTTCCACCACGTAGGGACTGTTTATTAAAGTAAGGAAGGAGTCTCGGTCGATCGTTCCAGTGAGGGGCCCCTTCAGGATGGAAAGCTCCAGCGGCTTCCCCAGGGGGTAGGGCCCGTCAA
Source organism: uncultured Syntrophaceae bacterium (assembly GCA_964421095.1). Lineage (GTDB taxonomy): Bacteria > Desulfobacterota > SM23-61 > SM23-61 > SM23-61 > CAYQWO01. The sequence continues at coordinate 13,698 of CAYQWO010000030.1, read as the reverse complement.
GGATTCGCTGGTAGTCTACCCTGCCAAAAATTCTACCCACGACTTTCACCGCTTCTTTCGTCCCCCACCAATTGTCTTTCGCCTCGACGCTGACGTCCTTTTCCAGGGTGTTGTAGATTTCGTACTTCCCGTTGTCGTGGATGTTGTTGTTCGCCAAGCGAGCAGGGGAAGAATAAAGGCGCACCCCAGCCTCCCCGTTGTTCAGGATGCGATTTTTGGCCATCAATGGCGCTGCCTCGCGGATCCATACTCCATCTTTCTGGTTTCCCCGGATCTCGTTTTCCTCGAGGCTGGGAGCTGCACCCCCCGAAATTTCAACTCCGGCCATGGCATTGGAGGAAATACTGTTCCCCAAAATTTTTGGTTTGGAGAAGGCTTCGCTGACGTGAATGCCTACCCCATTGGAGGAAATATCATTGTGCGCGATCACCGGAGAGGATGAAAGACAGGTAATGCCTGCCGTTGCCCCATTGATTTTGGCATATTCGATGACGCTTTCCTCTTTGGTCCCCTTGAACACGACCCCCTTCCAAGTCTGCTCCGGCAAAGCCGCATCCAGAGTGATCAAACTGCTCTGATCTCCCCGCGCGATAAGTCTCCCCAGGACGGCAATCCCCTCCCCTTTAGAGCGAATTACGGTTCCGGGTTCGATGGACAGGGTTCCTTTTGGGTCTACGATGACTTCTCCTTCGATGATATAGGGGCTGGCCCCGGCGTACCAAGTGGTGTCTTCCGAGATCACCCCCTTCACGGGTGTAGGCCCGGGGGTCACAGTCCTCGCTTTGGCCAGGTCAGAAAGCTTGCTCTCGTTGCCAGCCAAATCTAAGGCGGCGACTTTATAGTAATAGGTCACTTCGTTCTTCAGGTTCTTGTCCTGGAAGGTAGTAAATTCCGTGGTGGCCACTTCCTGGTATCCAGTCAGCGGCGTAATGCTGCGATAAATCTTATACTGGGCAATGTCTTTATCTACATTTTTTGACCAGGTCAAATCCGCCATCCTGTCCCGGCCAATTGCGCGTAAGTCTTTAGGGATTTCTGGCGGCGTAGTATCGATGGTCACCGGACCCATCACATCTACCCACTCCGTAACGTTCCCGGCATCATTCCGTAAGGTGCCCGTGATAAGGGCATCCTCGACGTTGTCTCCGGGCATGACTTTGTAGCTTCCGACGTAGCTGCCTGATTCTTCTTCCTTGAGGGGAATGTCTTTCTTAAAATCGCCGATCCGGAAGGAAGCCCTCATCCGCGGATCTCCCTCCATGCCCACCCTAATGACATCCCCGACCTTATTGGCGTATCGATCTGAACGTCTCATGCCGTCGTGAACCAGGATGGTAATGTTCGGTGGCCGCAGGGCTTGAGCCAGAGTGGGCTGAGGAATGGTTTTAACCATGTCCCGGAAAAGATCATCGGAAGAACGAAGAAGCTCAATTTCTCGCATATTCAGGGCCGTGGTGACAGCGGTTAAAATCAATCCCACTGGCGTGGCGGATATCCCTGCTTCGTGCTTCCGGGAAACGTCTTTGGCCCACCAAAGTTCCTTCCCCGACTTTCCCTCAATCATCCAGACTTCCGCCCCTACAGCTACTTGGGAGTAAACCCCCACGTAAATTCGGTCGTAATGGGTGATATCGCCCCGGGTGATCGCATCCACCCTGAGGATCTCCCGAAGTTTTCCCGGGGAAGTCTGGGCAACTTTTTCCGGTGTATCCAAGCCGGCCTGGCGCAATGAATCATCCACTTTGAACAGCGGTACCGTGGTATAATTCAACTTGCTGAAATGTCCATGAAAAGATTTGCGGACGATTTCAAAGGCTTCTTTCTTATCTGTGCGGTTTAAGAAAGGCAGGACGGCTACTGTCTGGGGCTGGTGGTCGCGGAGGTATGGATCCACCCGGGACCCCCCTTTAAAGGAAGTCGTAATCGGGGGCGCTATTTTTGTATGTTCCGTGTAAACGCATCCTACGGCCACGGCCGCCAGCAGAACGACGATAACCTTCCCAAACGCCCGGCCCCGCATGATCTCCTCCTGGATGGATGTCTAAGAAGATTTATCATAAAAAATAAGGGAAATATCTCCCCGGCACATTATACCACCAAGTTTACCAATTTTCTCGGCACCAGGACGAATCTCTTGACGGTCTGGTCTTTTAACAACTCCTGAATCCGCTGGTGGGCCAGGACGGTTTCTTTCACCTCCTCTTCGGAGGCATGCGCCCCTACCATCATCCGGCCGCGCAATTTCCCATTGACCTGAATGACAATCAGAACCTCTTCATCCTTCAAAGCCTCCGGTTCATATTCGGGCCAGGGGACAGCGGTTATACTCTCTGTATTCCCCATTATCTCCCAGAGCTCTTCGCAAATATGGGGAACGATGGGCGAAAGGAGAATGACCACGGATTCCAGAGCTTCTCGCCAAACTCCCAAGGCGTAAGGCATGTCTCCCTTCATTTTTTCTTCATTTTGGTAGAGAAGGTTCACCAATTCCATGATGGCGCTGATGGCGGTGTTGAAATGGAAGCGGTTTTCGACATCTTCGGCGACCTTTTTAATCGTCATATGCGTCTTGCGCCGCAGCGCGCGCAGGTCTTCCGGAAGGGGCCACTCTGGGCGAGGCCTTTCCGCCTTCCGGGAAATACCCCCCCACTCATTTACCAGTCGCCAGACACGATTCAGAAAACGAAAGGATCCCTCCACGCCCTGCTCACTCCACTCCAGGTCTTTTTCCGGCGGAGAGGCAAAAAGGCAGAAAAGACGCACCGTGTCCGCCCCGTATCTCTGAATTAATGAATCTGGTTCTACAACATTTTTTTTGGACTTGCTCATCTTTTCCGTTCGCCCCACCTGGACCGGGGCGCCGCACTTTTTGCAAGTCAATCCCTCGGCGACCTCTTCCGGGAAAAGGAAGCCATCCCGGGAGCAGTAATGAGTTTCTTTGACCACCATCCCCTGAGTCAGCAGGTTGGTGAAGGGTTCAGAAAAAGCTACCAGACTGAAGTCGCGCAACACCCGGGTGTAAAAGCGAGAATAAAGGAGATGGAGGATGGCGTGTTCGATCCCCCCGATGTACTGGTCTACAGGCATCCAGTATCTCACTTTTTCCTGGTCAAACATTCCCCGTTCCTCTTTGGGACTGCAGAAACGCTCAAAATACCAGGAGGATTCCACGAAGGTATCCATGGTATCTGTCTCGCGTTTGGCTGGCCGGCCACACCGGGGGCAAGACGTATTCACAAATCGGGGAGCGTGGGCCAGGGGGGATGTTCCCATTCCTGTGAGCTGGACATCATGGGGCAGTACTACCGGAAGGTCCTTTTCCGGTACTGGGACTGTTCCGCACTCTGGGCAATAAATGATCGGGATCGGGGCCCCCCAGTAACGTTGCCGTGAAATCCCCCAGTCTCGCAGGCGATACGTAATCGCCTTTTGGCCAAGATCCTTCTCCTCTAAGTGTTTGACGATCGCCTCCCGGGCCTGGATGCTCGATATGCCGTTAAAGGGGCCGGAGTTGACCAAAATTCCTTCCCCCGTATAGGCTTCCGTCATTGTTTCGGCCACCAAAGGTGGAGTCTCTTCCGGCTGGATCACCACCACGATGGGCAGGTCAAATTTTTTGGCAAAATAGAAATCCCTTTGATCGTGGGACGGGACGGCCATCACGGCTCCGGTTCCATACTCCATCAGCACAAAATTGGCTGCGAAGATGGGAATCTTCTTTTCCGTGAGAGGATTTCGACAGTAAGCTCCGATAAAAAGACCTTCTTTTTCATAGTCATCCGCCGTGCGTTTGGCTCGGTCTTGTTTTTTGATCCGCTCCACAAATTCTCTTACTTCATTCTCTTGGGGAGTTCCCCGGGAAAGGTCCAAGGTCATCGGATGTTCCGGGGCCAAAGTCATGAAAGTAGCACCGAAGATGGTGTCCTGCCGGGTGGTAAAGACCGGGATAAAGCCATCTCCTTCCCCCAAAGGAAAATGAATGATGGCCCCGGTGGATTGCCCAATCCAATTCTTCTGCATGGTGATCACCCGCTCGGGCCATCCCGGGAGCTTGTGGCAATACGCCAGCAATTCTTCGGTGTAAGCCGTGATCTTAAAGAACCACCCTTCCATTTCTTTTTGAATCACTTCTTCACCGCATCGCCAGCATCGCCCGCCTTCCACCACCTGTTCATTAGCCAGAACGGTTTGGCATTTCTCACACCAATTGACCGACGAGGTCTTTTTATAGGCAAGCCCCTTCTCATACATTTTCAGGAACAGCCACTGTTCCCAGCGGTAATAAGAGGGGTCGCAGGTCGCCAGCTCCCGATCCCAGTCATAGCTGAACCCCATCCGTTGCAGCTGGGCTTTCATGGCGGCAATGTTATCGTACGTCCATTTTGCCGGATGCACTCCATGCTCGATCGCTGCGTTTTCTGCGGGCATTCCAAAAGCGTCCCAACCCATGGGATGGATGACGTTGAACCCGCGCATGCGCTTGTAGCGAGCCACTACGTCCCCGATGGAATAATTCCGCACATGTCCCATATGGATTTTTCCCGAGGGATAGGGAAACATTTCCAAGACATAATACTTTTCCCGCTGAGCGTCCTCCGGACTCTGGAAGAGGCTGCGTCTTTCCCAATACTCTTGCCATTTGACCTCGACGCTTTGAGGATCATACCGCCTGTTCATTCCGTCCTCCTGAAAGATCCAGTTGAAAAAATACCACAATCATTCCGCGGCTGCAAGGACAAAGAAGAACCTGCGGGCGAAGGGGATAGGGCGGGTAATGGCCACATAAAAAAAGGGCACCCCGGAAGGTGCCCTCCTTGCGGTCATTACTATTCTTTAGGACCCGGCTTCGGCTTCGATGATGGTGGGCGTGACGAAAATTAGCAGCTCATTCCTGATGCTGACCACTTCCCGACTTTTAAAGAGCCAGCCCAGGATGGGGATGTTCATTAGCCAGGGGACCCCGAGTTGCGACTCGGTGTTCTCTGATTCGTAAATCCCGCCGATCACCAGCGTCTCACCGTCTTTGACCAAGACTTCTGTAGAAGCCTCCCGTTTGTTGATGGCGGGAACAGATCCTCCTACGGTTGGAATTACTTCCCCTCTGGAATCCTTCTTCAAAACTACCGTTACTTTTATGTTCTTATCTGGCGTCACGAGGGGAGTAATTTCCAGTAACAGGACTGCATCCTTGAACTGTACCTGCGTCCCGGCGGCAGAGGTTGTGGCATAGGGAATTTCTTCCCCCTGTTTGATATACGCTTTAATATTACTTAAAGTGGCCAATTTGGGGCGGGAAATGACTCGGCTCTGTTTATTGTACTCCCCCAGCTGAAGCCGCAAATCCAGGTTCACCAAACTTCCCGTCAGTTTTCCGAAGGAAATACCAAATCCCCCCATACTGGTCACAAGCCCGCTTGTATTTGTTGCCGGGAAATTCACTACGAAATTTGACGGCATCAATATATTTTGGGGGCCAGGATAAAAGCTCGGCGTGATCGTCGGGGTCGAAGGTGAAGGAAAAGTCGGATTGGTTACAGAAGTCGCCCCAGGGGTAAAGCCCCAGCCAGCGGCGGCACTGGGGTTATTCCCCGTCAACCCCCAAGCCCACTGTCCACCAGCTGTCTGGTTATAACTTCCGCCCCATTGAATCCCCAGACTGCGGGCAAATGTGGTATTGGCCTGGACGATTCGGGCTTCGATGAGAACCTGGGGAGTGGGTAGGTCTAATCTCCTTAGGATATTCTGGATCTCCTGAATCCGCGCCCGGGTATCCCGGATAATCAAGGTATTTGTCCGATCGTCAGACCTCACTGAACCCCGGGTGCTTAAAAGAGGTTTGGGCGGCCCCATTCCAGGGATCATTACTCCCACTACAGCCCCCAGGATGACTCTTTGCAAATCTATAGCTTTGGCATAATTAAGGCGGAAGGCCTCGGTGACTAATTCTTCAGCGTTTTCCCGGTTTTCGAGGGATTTGATGAGAGTAGCCTCTTCCTTCTGTTTTTCCTCCATTTCCTTTCTTACGGTATCCACCGTGACAATCCGAATAATATTCCCCTCTTCCATCTTTATTAAATTTTTAGTGGACAAGATAACATCCAGAGCTTGGTCCCAGGGTACGCTCATAAGGCGGATGGTGATCTTTCCTTTGACGTCATCGCCGGTAATGATGTTCAGGTTGCTGACTTCCCCGATCAAGCGTAAGATGTTATGGATGTCGGCATCTTTGAAGTCCAATGAGATTTTTTGCCCCCTGTATCGGGTCACAAGGGGTTTGCCCACCGCTTTGACTTCGGCTGGCGGCTTCACTTCTTCGGCTACCTTAACTTCAGCTGGCGGTTTGGGTTCAGCTACCGGTTTCTCTTCAATTACTGGCTTCTCTTCAATTACTGGTTTCTCTTCAATTGCCGGTTTCGCTTCAATGGCTGGTTTCTCTTCAGCTGGGGGCTGCGGTTCGGCTGTCGGTTTCGGCTCCACAGGTAGTTCCTTTTCCTCCATGGCCGGCTTTTCCATCGGGGCTGGAGCTGCGGCTTCGGGCCGCGGGGCCTCCTCTTTGGGTTCTGCCTCGGCAACACGGATCGGCTTAGGGACCTCGGCAGATGGAGCGATTTCCTTTTTGGGCAACTCTTCTTGCACCTGACCCAGAAGAACAATAAGGTTCTGACCCTCCTTGGTCAATTGGGAAGGGGGGAATTGGGGTTCCGGAAAGGTGAAAACAACACGTAATCTGTCTGGATGCTGGCCAATCCGTATATCTTTTAACAGCTTGCTGCCTACATCGATACTTCGTTTCGGATAGGCATTCAGCATTCGCGGAAGATCCACAACCAGACGCGAAGGTTTCTCCAACTGGAAGCTCTTGTAGTCCGGCATGAGCCCATCTGCCCTGACTTCCACCCTCACCCACTCCGCTTTGGCCGAGATATCCAAATCTTTCAAAAATTTCGCCCCTTTCATGGGCTTTTCGGCCGGCGGCGCCTTCACGCGTACTTGCGGCTCAACGGAAACCACTTTTTTCTCTACTTTTGGGGCAGAAATGATCGTTGGCCTGGACAGTTCTACGTAAAGAATATTCCCCTGGGACAAAAGGTTATATTCAACGTTCGGTTCGAGGCCAATCTCCACTCGGGCCCCAAATTTCCGGGGATCTTGAATCTGGCTGTTGCGAATCACCTTTATGATCCCGTTTTCGACCTGAATCGGCCCCGCCAACTTCGCCAGTTGCGCGTCCGGTAAATTCACAATTAACCGCAGGGGATTTTCCAACCTAGTTGCGGAATACTCGAACGGCTTAGAGCCCTCGATCATCACGCGGGAGCCCTTATCGGTTTCCACCACCTCGATCTTTTGGATGGATAAAGACCCACCCTTTTCCGGCAGAGGTTGGGAGAAGGAGGGAGAAACAAGAAACAGAATCACCAACGCCTGCAAGAGAATGCGGCGAAAAAATCCTTTGAGAACAATTCTTTCCATTTCTCCTCCTTAAAAATCAGGATACAACTTGAGAGCGACCTCTTGAGATTTGAACCTTCCCGAGGAAGTTTCATATCTTTCGGTAACTATAATTCCCGCAGAAGTAATTTTCGTGACTTTTCCTCTGTTCTTGCCCACGGGCGTTCCGATGGAAAGGATATACCCTTTGCCCGTTGTGTCCTCCACCATCCCCTTGGGATCGGAAATATTCCAGATTACGGCCACCAGCTTCAGTTGTGCTAAATCCATCCTTTCCAAAGGAGTGGCTGCTTCCAAAACGGCCTCCGCCGCCTGCCTTGCTTTCGCCGTCGGCGCTGCTTCTACTTTCTCAACGACCAGCGGCTTAAAGGGATTGGGCTTCCCTTTTGGGTCATAGGTGTATTTTTCAACTGGGGCTGGCTCGGCCTTGGCCTCCATGGAAGAGGGGGGAGGTGCCGGTGTGGGGGCCGGAGTAATGGCTTTCTTCGCCGCCGGCGGCATGGGAACTTTTGCGGGTTTCGGCGCTTCCCCGCCGCAACCCCCAAGTGTCAGAATGGTACCCAGGAGCAAAATGCTCCCAAACCCTTTCATAGTCAAATGCCCTTTACTTCTTGCTGGGGGGAACTCCCTTTTTTTCCTCAACTTTTTTATCCTTTACAACCTCAGTCGTCGCCTTTTCGATGAATTTGAAGGTAGTAGCTGTGCAGGAAGTCGTGATCTCCCACCGGTCAAACACCTCTTTGGCTCCCTCCATCGAGACCCCGGAGATATTCACGATGCGCGGCAGCTTGCCTACTTTGTCGAAAAAAATAGCCACATCGTTATATGTCCCCTTCACCTTGATTTCGACAGGAATCTCGGCGTAAAACTCCCGGCTTACTTCGGGTGTGGGACGGAACAGGAGGAACTCCAACCCGGCTTCCTTCCCCAAGTTGGAGACATTCGCTAAGAGCGAGGGGATCTCTTTGCTGGTGGGGAGCTGGGCCATGGCTAATTGCAGTTCTTCCCGCAACTTCGCAGATTCCGCCCGGAAAAGCTTTATATTAGCGGCAATCGTCCGCAATTCTCGCAGCTGGATCTCCTGCCCGCTTATGCTTGCCTTTTTCTTTTCGATTTCCGCTGATGCGGGCAGGTAGACCAGATAGGCATAAAGAGCCGCGATGGCGCCCAGAATGCAAGCCAAGATCAAGAGCTTGCGGGATTTCGGCAGTTTGACGATCGTATTCAGAGTGATGGCCACGGTCTTTTATCCCTCAAGAAGCAGGTGGAGGCGGTGAAATCGCATAGAGGACCTGACAGGTCAGAGTGAATTCTTTGAGCTTCAAGTCCTTCCGCTCAAGCTGTTGCGAGACGACCAATTCTACATTTTTGATCACCCCTGTTTTTTCCAGGTTGGTCATGAACTGGGCGATTGTGGGATTATCCATGGCGATCCCTTTTAGCTCCATTTTTCCATCTTTCTCCTTTAGGGACGTAAGCCAGAGCTTTCCCGGAAGCGCTATGGCCAGCTCATCCAATACCCGCAGGGGTCCGGTTTTCGCCCGTTCCAGAGTATGGATAATATTCAAGCGTCGCTGCAGGTCTTCTTTTTCAGCCTTGAACTTGCTTACGTCTTTGGTGTCCATCTTAAGGCGTTTGATTTCTTCATTATAAGCGGCGATCTGGGCATCCATCCGGCTGATCTCCCGCGTAAGCGAGAGATGGAAAAAGACAATGATGATAAGCAAGAGCCCGATGGAGAGAAATAAGGTGGAGAACATCTGCCGGGTGGTCTCTTTTTTCTTTAGCGCACGGACTGGTAAGAGATTGATGTGAATCATTTTAGGCCCTCTCTCCTCAAGGCTAGCCCCACGCCGACCGCAGCCAGGGGGGCCACTTGCTTGATGTATTCAGGATCAAAGGTGTCCGGATTGTAGTCAATTTTAGTAAAGGGATTGAAAACCTCCACCGGCGTAGAAATCCGATCTTCAATCAGGCTGGGGAGCATCTGAATTTTGGCGCATCCCCCGCTGAGGAAAATTTTCTTGATCTCGCCGCCGGAAGAGGAGGCCGCGAAAAACTCCAGAGAGCGGCGAACTTCGGTGGCCAATTGTTCTGCCGTCCCCTGAACGATCCTCTCCACTTCGGCACTCTGATCTGGCGCATCTCGTTCCTTGACCTTCACAGATTCCGCTTCTTCATAGGTCAACTTCAAACGCTTCTGGATTTCCTCGGTGATCTGGCGCCCCCCGATGGAAATATCCCGGGTGAATGCCGAGGTGCCTCCTTTCAAGATGTTAATATTCATTACGCTGGCCCCGATATTGACCAGAGCGATGACTTCATTTTCCGGGGATTCGAAGTTTAAGTTATAGGCGTTTTCGAGGGCAAACACGTCTACATCCACGATCGTCGGTTGCAGACCGGCTTCTTCAATGACCGCCGTGTAGTCATTGATCATATCTTTCTTGGCCGCAACCAAAAGGACCGCCATCTGGTCGGGGCTCACCTGTTCATCGAGGATTTGAAAGTCCAGGTTGACATCTTCGATATCAAAGGGAATTTGTTGTTCCGCTTCCCACTTGATGCTTTCCTCCAGCTGTTCTTCGGACATGGCCGGGACATTGATGGTTTTTATGTACACCGAATGTCCGGAGATGGATACGGCCACCCTCCTGGTTTTTATTCTCAAGCCTTCAATCAGACTACGGATCGATTCCACGATGCTGGCCGAATCCATGAAGGCCCCATCCACAATGGCCTCCGGCGGCAGGGGGATCACCCCGAAATGTTTGAGTCTCGGGGTTTTCTTGCCCCAATCCAACTCCACCGCCTTGATGGAACTCGACCCAATATCTAAGCCAATCAATTCTTTCTTCGCAAAGAGGACCATTTCTCCCTACCTAATTCGGCAAAACCTCCGTCCCCTTCCCAAAAAGTGTGAAAACATCGATCCGGGGGACCTGTTTGTTGCGGATCCGTTCTCTTTCACTGGGCATATAGAAGGTGATCACCATGATCGTTGTAGCCCCAGGGTGGACTTGCACCTCCGTTAATTCGGAATAGGGTTCGTTATTTTTCCGATCGAGAAAGCTAGTGATCAAATGATAGTTCTGAGCAGGAACGATCTCGTCGAAATAGATCTCGTTGGTGGCACACTTGCCGTGCAAGAAATAATATTCTGACCGCCTTCCAGGGTCCCGCCCTGGCGGCAAGGGAGTAAGGAGAAGTTTTTCTAACCCGATCCTGATCTGGTCGGGCATAATCACCTCTTCCTTCCCCTGCGTAAAGGCGTAAGGGATCTTGGCCCAAGGAAAGGGCTGATCCTTGCTGAACTGGCTGACATATTCTGTCTCCAGCAAGGCGTTCCCCCGGGTATTGACCAATATCAGGAGTCGACCTTCCGCCTGGAAACGGCTTTCTCTGCGCACCAAGACCTCATTTGCCTCTTGGATAGCCTGCTCCGTGGGAAGAGGAATCTCCGCAGTAACGGTAAGCCGATCGATGATATTCTTCTCTAGTTCAATGGCTCCAATCTTGAATTGAAAATTAACCAAAGAGGCGGAAACATAAAGGCTCCGCCCCATCCCCTTTTTTACCTCCCCCATGACCAGGGCGTGTAAGTCGTTCCTCGGGTCCATCGTATTGATCCGCCTTTGCAAGCGCTGCAGGCTCTGCGCATCGATTCTTCCCAGGGTATTTAGTCCATTCCATTTGGAATATAGGTCTATCTTTTCTTGACTCAGCACATCAAATTGGGGCTTGAGATAGAGACGCTTAGTAAGTTTATCGGCCAACTCCCGACCTGACTTTACCACATTTCCGGCCTCGTCCGTAAATTCGAAGATGGCCACCCGAATCCTTGGGCGCTTGCGATAATCAAAGAATTTTTCGCTTAAAGCGGCCTCCAGGCTGGAAAAAAATTTTTCGGTCGCCACTTCCTGTTCGGTCATCAGGCCCTCGCGGGGGGGGCCTTCTGCCGCCGGCCAGGGACCGGGGAAGAAAATGGACTCCAAGGCCATCCATAGGAGGACCATCAATGATAAACACATCGTTTTTCTCATGATTCGCCTTTCTCCCCTCTCAATTTTCCCTATATTTTTCAATAGCTTCAAGCCCACATCGTTTCTCTGGGCCGGAACTATACAGATTGTAAAGACGGAAAATATTTCATCTTGCATTGCCGAAAATTTTTCCCCTTTCGGATAGCTTCAGCCCCAATGCGAGAATAATCTTTCGTTTTGTTTCCAGGCGGCAGCTTTTCCCTTTTTCCACCCGGTCGATCGTCAATGTGGATATCCCCGCCTTCCGGGCTAGCTCCGCTTTGCTCATTAAGAGCCTTTCTCGGTACTTTTTGAGGGAGTTCATCTTTCTTCTTCCAACACCTACATCGGGAGATTAAAAAAATTCTTTAAATAAAAAACAAAATTTGTGATATGCAAAATCGATTCCATAATATAAAATTTTGTAATAATTTTATTCAATTAAATATAAATTAAGCTTAATTATATATAATCATATTTCTAAAAAAATTATTTAACTATCCAATTTCATTAAATTTTTCGCATTTATAAATTATGAGTGATTTTTGGCCCCCAGAAACGATTGGTCTTTCGCTTCCGAAGGCCCCCGATCATCCCGGGAAAGCGCCTTGGCCACTTTTGTCCCTTCCTGTGCCCTTTTTTCCACTTTCGCGCAATAAATTTAACACAGTTTGCTAATAAGGCTGTTTTTCGGAAAATCTATTGAGCTGGGGGCGCAATAAGAGACCAAAAGGATCCCGATTGCCAAATCCGCATGGAAATCAAATTCTGATTGGGAGTCAAAGGTGGATTTATGGGAAGTTCGCGGAGGAAAAACTTTCTGGCCCGGGTTTCATTTCTCGAACTGGTAGACCACTTCGCCTTTTCTTACGAGCCCCAATTCCTCCCGGGCAATTTTCTCAACCTCTTCTTTTTTATTATTTTTCATTCGCTCGATCTGGGCGGCGAGCTTCTCGTTTTCGGCGCGCAGGCGAGCATTGGCGATCCTGATTTTCTCTCGTTCCTCCTTTAGGTGGTAAATTTGCATCAAGCTCCGCCCCCCGAAAATGATGAAAAAGAGTACGATCGCAATGAAGCCCACCAAATAGAACAGGTATTTTTTGCGGAAAACTCTCAGAAAACGCCAGGGAACCATGGCTCTCCTTTCACAGCTTCTGCTCAGTATAAGCAATTTTTATTCCCCTTGCCAAAATTTTTTCTCAAACCTTTTTCACATAAATCTCCCGTACGATCTCCTCATCCAAGGCTAAGGTGGTCTCTCCAATCTCCAGAACGAAGGAGGGGTGTTTTTGGGCCAGTTTCACCACCGATCCGGGAATGAGGCCCAGGGCACTCAGGCGTTCCAGACGGGACCTGGACTTGGGGACGATGAAGACCACCCGCCCTTCTTCCGCCAACTTCAGGTCGGCGAGAGGGCGGACCAGGGGTTCTATTTCCTTCTTAAATCGGGCGCAACAGGGACCCTGGGGAATGGGTTTGCCGTGCGGACAGATCGGCGGATGCCCCAGAAAAGTACACACGCTGTCCAGCACTTTGGGGCTGAGGATGTGTTCGAACTGACAGGCACTCGACTCCATATGGCTTTCCTCCAGTTCGAAAACTTCCGAAAGTAACCGTTCGGCCAGGCGGTGCCTGCGGATGATCTCTTCGGCCCTCCGTTCTCCTTCTTCCAAAAGAACCACTTTCCCTTCACGAAGGGATATCCATCCTTCGCGGGCCATCTCCGATAGAAGGCGTTCGGACTCCCTTTCTTCGGCAGCCTGAAGGATTTCTTCCAGGCGATTCTTTCCGCTCTCCCGCAACGTCCAAAGAAGTTCCAAGACTTCTTCCCGCTGATGCGATTCACTTTTGCCCCCAGCTTCATTCCCTCCGTGGCTAAACCTACCCCCGCCCGAAACAAGTCCTTTCGGCCCCATATTCATCGGCCGACCTCCTTTCCCTCTTTTCCCCTGCCGAGGATTCTTTTCAAAAAATGGAGCGTCTGCGATTCTTCCACAAATCGGTAATGGCAGCGGGGACAGCAGATGAGCCCGCAGGCTTTGCCCAAAGGGCAACCTTGACATGCCGGACCTTCTTTTTGAAAAATATTCCCGCACAGAGGACAGCGGAAGGAATTCTTCTTCTCTTTTTTCATAGCGTCGCTTCGAAGGCATGGAGCAGGTAATTCAGCCCCCCTCCAACCAGAAAGGCAAAAGGAAAAATAAAGCCGGCCATGGCCAAAGCT
>CAYQWO010000029.1:0-15638 GCA_964421095.1 uncultured Syntrophaceae bacterium | reverse complement strand
AAGGAGGATTGGTTATGAAAGAAAAGGTTTTGCACGGATCCATGATTATTCTCGTAGTTTTTTTTGTGGCTCTGATCGTGACGGTGGGAAACCACGCGATCCCGGTGGCCAATGCCCAGCCCAAGCCCATCGTATGGAAGGGCCAGAGCCATTGTCCAGCCTCCAACCCTATCCACATCTGCGCCGTGCAAGCAGCAAAGAGTATAGAGGTGATGTCCGGAGGACGTTTGAAGTGGGACCTGTTGCCAGCTGGCGCCATTGTGCCTCCTTTTGAAATGTTGGATGCGGTCAATAAGGGTGTCTTGGATGCCATCCTCTCCTGGCCGAATTATTGGGTCGGAAAGCACCCTGCCTTTGCCCTCTTCTCGGTGAGCGTGGGAGGCCCATTCGGCCTCCACGGCTGGTCATATCTTGCCTGGCTGTTGGCCGGGGGCGGAGAAGATCTTTACAACGAATTGTTACAGAAGGAATTGAAGATGAATGTGGTGGCGATGCACACGGCATATGGCGTTTTCCCAGAGGCCTATGGGTGGTGTATTAAGCCGATTACTTCTTTGGAGGACATCAAGGGCGTCAAGTTTCGGACTGCTGGTCTCAACGCGGAGCTTTTGAGGAAGTTGGGGGGAATTCCTGTTGTCTTATCCGCGGGGGAGATCTTGCCCGCCATGGAGCGACGAGTAGTAGAAGGTGTGGAATGGGCCACCCCCTTCGGTGACAAGACCTTCGGGTTCCACACTGTGGCCAAACATTTTATTGCACCCTCTTTCCACCAGCCAGCCAATGTCCATGAAATGATCATTGGCAAGAAGAAGTGGGAAGAGTTGCCTCCCGACCTGCGAGCGATCGTCAAAAATGCAATGAGGGCCTCCATTGCTGAGTGCAATACTTGGCACCTAATCGAGGACGCCAAGGCCCTTGAGGAGCTGGTGACCAAACATGGTGTCAAAGTAGTCCGCCTGTCAGATGAAGTCCTCAAAGCCCAGTTGAAGGCAGCCCAAGAAGTCCTACAAGAGTACGCAGCTAAAAACCCATTCTTCGCGCGGGTTCTAACACACCAGCGGGAGTTCGCTGAAAAGATCGCCCGCCTGGAGGCGGTGGGGGAGCCGCCCTGGGATATGGCCTACGAATTTTACTTCGGGATTAAGAGGAAATAAGGAATCACGGCGAGGGAGTAATTGCTTGGAGAAGTTGAAAAGCCATCCATATATGGAATGCGGTAAATGAATACTACTTAACCTCTTGGCCCAAGGCTATTCGCTATTTAGAGAAGAGGACGTTCAAAAGATAGAAAATAAGGGTTTTAAGCGAGAACATCCAAGGCAAGAAAGCCTCGAATGAGACCCGTTTTGTTTGGGCCAAGAGGTTAGGAGCGGGAAGGGTGTCATGACGCCATCATCCGGTTAATTTAGATAAAAGGATGGAAGTGTATGTCACAGCCGAACAGGACATTTATAAAAATGGTCCGGATTTTTGATGCCATTGGGGAGCTGGGTGGAAAACTCGCTGCCTGGCTGATTCTACCTCTGGTGGCTGGGCTGACGTATGAAGTGATCGCGCGTTATGCATTCCGGGCCCCGACGATTTGGGCTTTTGATATAGCTTACATGCTTTACGGCAGTCTCTTCATGCTGGGCACCGGCTACTGCCTGCTGCATAAGGGACATATCCGGTGCGATTTCTTTTATGCAAAGTTGACCCCGCAGAAACAGGGACTGGTAGACGCTATTTGTTATCTTTCTGTATTCTTCCCGGGGATGATATTCTTTCTTATCGTAGGGTGGGACTCGGCGTACTATTCTTGGGTTATCCGTGAGGTGTCCGAGGCCAGCCCTTGGCGGCCGCCAATTTACCCGTTCAAGATGGTTATCCCGGTTTCGGCGTTCCTTCTCATACTCCAGGGGGTTTCTGAGGCGCTGAAAAGCCTCTGGGCTGTACGCCATGGAGAGTGGTTATGATCCCTGAGTATCTCGGCTTAGTCCAGGTAGTAACCCTAATCATTACGATCTTCGTCGGCTTTCCGATCTCTTTCACCTTGATCATCTTGTCGCTGATCTTTGGCTATATCGGGTTCGGCCAAGCGGTCTTCAATCTTATGTTCTTCCAAACCCTTGGTATCATGAAGGAGGAGACTCTGGCGGCGGTTCCGCTCTTCATCTTCATGGGCCATATTTTAGAACAGGCTGGATTGATGGAGCGACTCTTTCGGGCCTTCCAATTGATCCTGGCGCGAGTTCCAGGAGCACTCTACATAGGAGTCCTACTGACGGCCACGATCTTCGCCACGGCCACAGGGATTGTCGGTGCTTCTGTAACCGTCATAGGCCTGATGGGGGCTCCGTTGATGATGAAGTCGCGGTATGACGTGAAGCTCTCTGCGGGCGCGATAACCGCAGGCGGGACGTTAGGAATCCTTATCCCGCCTAGCGTGATGCTGGTCGTGATGGGTCCGGTGATTGGGGTGTCAGTCATCCACCTGTTTGCTGCCGCAATAATTCCTGGGCTTTTACTCTCGGGGCTATACATTACATACACGATGATCCGGAGCTTCGTGAAGCCTGAGCTTGGTCCTCCCCTGGCGCCCGAGGAAAGGGCCACATCCTTCATGCAGATCCTTCGAGAGCTGCTGCGTGGCGTCATCCCCATGGCCTTCATCATCTTCGCTGCCCTGGGCAGCATACTCGCTGGCCTCGCAACGCCCACGGAGGCGGCCGCGATGGGGGCAGCGGGGGGTTTTCTGCTCATCATTCTGTACAGGCGGTTCACTTTTGCTGTACTAAAAGCAGCCGCTTATAAGACCCTGCAGACTTCGAGCATGATTCTATTCTTGGCGGCAGCCTCCAATATTTACGGGTCGGTCTTCACCCGTCTCGGGACCGGAACTATGATCGCCAATTTTGTGCTGGCGCTCAACATCCCCCCCCTCTGGATGCTGGCCATTCTAATGATGATAATCTTCCTCCTGGGCTGGCCGCTGGAGTGGCCGGCGATTGTCTTCATATTCCTTCCTATCTTCATGCCCATCGTGGAGGAACTGAAGTTGGATCTCGTATGGTACGGAACCCTCGTGGCGGTGAACCTCCAGACTGCCTATCTCTCGCCGCCCGTGGCCATGTCGGCATATTACCTCAAAGCTGTGGCTCCTGAATGGGAACTGAAACAAATCTACCTGGGTATGTTAGACTTCATGGGTCTCCAACTAATTGGCTTGGCTCTCGTTTTCTTCTATCCGGAGATCGCCCTCTGGCTTCCCAGGCTCATCTTAAAATAGCAGATAACACTCGCTGGCCATTTACTCGGGCGGATCAGCACCACCGCTAGTTCCGGATCTCCGGGATTTCCTCGCCGCCCTTCACCACGTAGTCCTCTTGCTCAATGAGCTTCTGCATAATCCGGCATTCGAATGTATGAGGAAGCCACTCCCATATCTTGCGGTCGATTCGATTCCTCTTCTTGACACACCACTTCGTTTTTTATATATTTTACACATCCCAAAGCAAGTTCTTATCACTTTCCGTCAAACGGTAAGATTAGTGTATGATAAACATGCGTCGGTCCTGGGTGGCAAAGAGGTCATCAATAAGGTTCTCGCAGTTAAGTAACCTTGTTAGAAGATACTGTGAAAGACGTTGCTTTGACAACGTCTCTCATGATTCATCCTTCAATTTGGGTGTTGAAATGATGAGGCAACTGAGCAGGTAAATCGATGCTGATGCCTAAAGAGAGAATGACGAGGGTATCCCAGGGGTTGAGGCCTGACCGCGTACCCTTTGTCCCAGTGGTGTACGAACATGCAGCTAAGCTCATTGGGACCGTTCCTTCCGTCTTAGCCCGCAATTTAGACCTTATGGTGGAGGGCCAACTGGCGTCCTATAGGCTTTACGGCATGGATATCGTCTCCGTGGGCGTGGATATTTACAATGTCGAGGCCGAAGCTCTGGGAAGCAAAATCCAATATTTTGATTCCAAAGATCCCTCTGTCCCTGCAGTGGTAAGTTATGTGCTTGGAGAAGACAAGGACAAACTCGTAGATCTCAAGATTCCAGATCCGTTTCGGGACGGACGCATGCCTATCTTCTTGGAGGCGTGTCAGAGAATCATAAGAGAGGTGGGAGACGAAGTCCAAGTAAATGCCACCATCGTAGGCCCTTTCAGTTTAGCGGCAATCCTCAGGGGATTCGAGAACTTCATTATGGATATGCTGACCGACCCAACCTATGCCCGTCAGGTTATGGATTTTACCGCTCGAGTTGGGCTAGCGTATGGGAGCGCCTTTGCGAAGATCGGAGCCGGACTTTCCATCAATGAGAGCTGGGTTGCTCCTCCCCTGCTGTCCCCCCAACTGTTCCATGACTTCCCTTTCGCTTATGAGAAGGATCTTGTTGCTAAGCTGAAAAAAGCGGGTTTCAAGAGCGTCGGCCTAATCAGCGGGGGCAACACCTGGCCCATTGCTCCGTATTTGATTCAGACGGGAACATCTATTCTCATGGCCGACGCGAATACCGACCAAGCCGCCTATAAGAAGTTGGCCCAAGAAGCCGGTATCATTCTCCGGGCCAGTATTGACCCTAAACTCTTATGCGTGGGTTCGTATCAGGAAATCAAAGAAGCGACTTTAAAAGTACTAAACACTTGTGCCCCTGGAGGCCGGTTTATTCTGGGCTGCGGAGTTGTTCCCTATGAAGCAAACCCTGAGAATATTCTGACTTTAAAGAAGGTGGCCCTGACTTTTCAGGATTTTTAGCCACTTTATGAAAGCCGGCCATAAGCCACCTTCGGGGTCACCCTTTGGATTTGGGCTCACCCATTAAAAGGCCCCTGGCAAGAGGAAAAACTTATCCTCTGCGGGAAAACTGACTCCCCCTAAGTTCCTCCACCTTCACCCCGGCTTCCGCACACATCTTTTCCGCCACTCGCTTAATTGAGTTTTCCTCAATTTCAAAAAGAAATAAATAATTATATTGATGTTTTTGATCGACGTCCCCTTATCCATTATCCATTACTTTGGCGCTAAGCGCCTAACTGGTTAACCTAATAACCCGCTAACTGGCCGACCGGTAGTCATGGTGGGTTGGCAGTCAAAAAATGTTGTTTTTTTATTTTTTTACGAATAGGATAAAAAATAGGAAACTTGAGCACCGAAACTCCCAAAGGAGAGAAGACCATGGGAGCGCCGGAACTTTTGCGCCCGAATACTAAGACCTTGCACAGCAGTTTAACGAATGCGATAAACGACCTGGCCGATGAGCAGCTTCATTTTCGCCCATTTCCCTGATTTATGGCCTCAGCGATCACTCACGCTTTCATTGCGATCTCTCTGGGGAAAACGGTTTTTCAGTCAGAGATGACTTGGCGCTTCTGGGTGTTTTCTCTTTTTTGTTCCGTCATCCCGGACATAGATACCCTGGGGTTCTTCCGGCACACTTTTTACGGGAGTTTTGGGGGACATCGGGGTTTTACTCATTCCCTGTTCTTTGCCTTTTTCTTGAGCCTGGCAATCGTATGGCTGGGCTTTAACGACGATTCCCCTTTTTCTACGCCCCGGTGGAAATTGTGGCTCTTCTTTTTTCCGCTAACCTGTTCCCATGCCATTCTGGATGCGATGACCAGCGGGGGCTACGGAGCGGCCTTCTTCTCTCCCTTTGACCCGACCCGCTATTCCCTTCCCTTCACCCCGCTGAGAATCTCTCCCATCGGGCTGAGAAGGTTCTTCAGCCCCTGGGGGAAAGAAGTGATGCTGAACGAGGTCGGCTGGGTTTGGATCCCCTCCCTTCTGGTGTGGTCTGGGGCTCGGTTATTTAGGTTCATAAATTCCAGAACTCTTCCCCGCGTGGTCAAAGAGGGCAAAGAATGAACCCAACCGGGAATTCAGCTCCGCAAGATCGGATCATCACCTCCGCCTGCTCCTTCGATTGTGGAGCCCGCTGTCTTCTTCGGGTCCAGGTTTCAGGAGGGGTCGTCCAGAAAATCACTACCGATGACCAACCGGGGCCAGGGCTGAAGGCCTGCGCCCGCGGACTTGCCCAGCGGGAAGTCTTGTATGCCAAAGACCGGCTGAGAGTCCCTTTGAAAAGGACAGGGGAGCGGGGGAACGGAAAATTTGAGGCCATCTCCTGGGAAGAGGCTCTGGATTTAGTTTCCCGCGAGCTCCAACGAGTGAGAGATCGATATGGCCCGCAAGCGGTATTCTTGATGGATTATTTCGGATCCATGAGCCCCTTGCACAATACAGGGCGAACAGGACGGCGATTCTTTTCTCTCTTCGGGGGGTGCAGCACCTGGTGGGGAAACACTTCCATGGAAGCGGCCATCTTCTCTTCCCAAATGACTTTCGGAACTACCTTCACGCGGAATTCCCGGGACAATTTTCTTTATTCCAGGCTGATCATCCTGTGGGGATGGAATCCCCTGGAGACGCGTTTCGGCCCGGATACGGCTTATTATTTGGCCCAAGCCAAGAAAAAGGGAAGCAAGATCATCTGCGTAGACCCTCGTTTGAACACCACAGGTAAGAGTCTGGCGGATCAGTGGATCCCCGTCAAACCAGGAACGGATACGGCCCTGCTCATTGCCATGGCCTACGTCATGATTGCCGAAGGTCTCTACAACCGTACATTCATCGAAGCCCATACCTTCGGGTTTGAGAAATTCAGGGAATATGTTATGGGCCAGGAAGACGGAATCCCCAAGACGCCTGCCTGGGCTGAGGCCCTCACCGGCGTGCCTTCGGCCACCATTATCCAACTGGCCCGAGACTACGCATTCCTCAAGCCCGCAGCCCTCTATGCCGGATGGGCTCCGGGGAGGACAGCCTATGGGGAACAATATCACCGGGCCGCCTCCACCCTAGCGGCCATGACTGGCAACATCGGGGTCAAGGGGGGACATGTGTCCGGAGGGACGGACCGCATGGCCATGGGAATTTTGCGCCGGAGTCTGCCCGTTCCCGATAGCCAAAATCCCCTCGTTCATGTAGCTGATTTGTATGACCTCCTCCTTCAGGGGGAGGCCGGAGGATTTCCCAGCGACATTAAGGTTCTTTACATCTTAGGCTGTAATCTGTTGAACCAGTGGCTGAATACCAACAAGGGGATCCGGGCTCTGAATGTGCCGGAATTCATCGTAGTGCACGAACTCTTCATGACTCCCACGGCTCGCCATGCGGATATTGTCCTTCCCGTTGCTCACTTCCTGGAAAGAAAGGATGTGGGTCAACCCTGGGGCGGGGGGCCCTACAATATTCTCATGGAGGAGGCCGTGGAACCGATACCCCAAGTAAAGTCTGACCTGGATATTTTCTCCGAGCTGGCTTCCCGCCTGGGCATCGCCGGCTACAATGATAAAACAGACGAAGAATGGCTGGAAGATTTTGTTTCCGATACGCCGGGCCTTCCTGATTATCCCCAGCTCAAGGAGAAGAAAGTCCATTGCTACGAGATCCCGAAACCCTGGGTGGCTTTCCAGAAGGAGATTGAAGACCCAACCAACCATCCTTTCCGCACTCCTTCCGGGAAGATCGAGATATATAGCCAGAAGATCGCGGAGATGGGAAATCCGATGATCCCCCCCGTTCCCAAATATATTGAACCCTGGGAAGGGCCCAGCGATCCATTAGCGAAGAAATATCCCTTTCAGCTAATAAGCCCTCATTCCAAGGGGAGGGTCAACTCCACTCTGGATAATATTCCTCGCCTCAAGGAAATTGCCGATGACGACCTCTGGCTCAACTCGGGGGATGCCGAGACCCGGAAAATTCATCCTGGGGAAAGTGTGAGAGTTTTCAACGATCGGGGAAAGGTGATCGTAAAAGCTAATGTGACCGACAGGATCATGCCCGGGGTGGTCAGCCTGGAGGCCGGCTCCTGGTATAATCCTGACAAGGAAGGGGCGGACCGGGGCGGTTGCGTGAATGTCCTCACGAAGGACAGGAAATCTCCGGCCGGGGCTTTTCCCTGTAACAGCTGCCTGGTTGAGGTGGAAGGGGAAAAAAGCTCGATTTTTTCCCCTGGCCCAGATGATTAATGGCTATAACCCCTGCTCAAGGTTCAAAGCTTTTTTTGAGAGGTGACTATGCCTGAATTAAAGGAAAAAGTGTGCACCCTTTCAGAAGCTGCCAGTCTCATTAAAGATGGCGCCCGCATCCATATTGGAGGATTTTCAGTCCATAACCATCCCATGGCGTTTGTCTATGAGCTTGTCAGAAGAGGTGTCAAGGACCTCACGCTAGTCGGGCATGTGGGTTCGAACGAAGTGGATATATTAGTGGGGGCGGGCTGTGTCAAGAAGGTGGAGATTTCCTATGTCGGCCTGGAGGAGCATGGGCTGGCGCCCAACTACCGCAGGGCGGTGGAGAGCGGGCGGATTGAGCTGGAAGAATACAGTGAGCCCGTGGCCTTTGAGAGATTCGCCTGTAGTTCCAGGGGGCAGTCATTCTTCACCACCCAGGAGATGCTGGGGACCGACATTCCCAAATACAACCCCAGGATAAAAGAAATGATCAGTCCCTACAACGGGCAAAAGTATAACCTGATTCCCGCCGCTGACCCTGACTGGGTTATTCTCCACGCTCCTATGGCTGATAAATATGGCAATGTTTTGTTTTTTGAACGGAGGCAATTACCAGAGCAACTGGATGTGACCGCGGGACAAAGCTGTGACAAGGTTATCGTAACGGTGGAGCAGATCATAAGCAGAGACCGGGTGATGGGGTTATCGCACCTCAATATCCTGCCCAGATTCAGGACCACGGCTATTGTAGAGGCGCCCTATGGAGCTCATCCTTCCTCTTGCATTAAACTTTATGATCAGGACAGGGAGCATATGGGGATGTATGCCCGGATGTCCCGGGCACCAGAAGGATTTAGAGAATACCTCGATAAGTATGTGTATGGCGTAAAATCTCACATGGAATATTTGAATCTCATAGGGATTGAGACCCTATTGAAGCTCAGAGTAGTGGGAGGGACTCTCGCATGAGCCTGAAGTATACTGCTTACGAAGCAATGGCCGTGGCCATTTGCCATGAACTGAACGACCATGAGAATTGGTTTATCGGCCTGGCTACCGGGGATGCAACGATTCAGATTCTTTCCAGGGTTCCCATAGTAGGTATGTGCTTGGCTCAGCTGACGCATGCCCCAAATTCGTTCATGGCCGTAGCAGGCTGGCTGATGAACCCAGTAGTCAACGAAATCCCGACCACTATGGAAAGTGAATTCGGGACGGCTCTCCAGTTCTGGAGATGTGAATCCAGGGCTACCAGCTATCTGGCTGCCAGAGGGGAATGTGATGTGGGTTTCGGGTCGGCGGCGCAGATTGATAAATATGGCAACTGCAATATCGTCTGTATAGGAAACTACTACCGGCCCAAGATTCGGCTGATTGGACCCATAAACCAGCCCGGACATTTCTCGTTGTTCAAAAGGGAGTTCATAATCGTTGACCACGAGAAGAGAAACTTTGTGGATAAAGTAGACTTTGTATCAGGGGTTGGTTATCTGGATGGTCCTGGGGCACGGGAAAAAGCGGGGCTACCAAGGGGTGGTCCCTGTCTGATACTGACTGATAAGTGCATTTTTGACTTTGACCCAGAGACAAAACTGGTCAGGCTGAGGACAATACACCCTGGGATAACCCTGGAGGACGTGATCGCAAATACCGGCTACACCCATGACTGGGTGCCCGATCACGTGTCCGAAACGCCCCCGCCAACCGATGAAGAGCTGAGGCTGATAAGAGAGGTAATTGATCCTAGGGCGGTGTTGATACCGCGTTAGTAGCCAATTTTAACAAGCCAAACACCTTTTGTTTTCTGTTACAGAGTTTGTCCCTTGTGATTTAGTTTCCTTAGTCACAAGAATTCTTATCCGTGCCAGGAACGGGTGAAGCAATCCTTGGATGCTTGACATGCGATTCCGTTTTTCTTATACCGGCCTTGCCTAAGAGTGAGTTCTTACCCTATCTCATCCTTCTGATTTTCTTCTTGGCTGATTGTCGAAACATAGAGGAGATGATCATGAGGAAAGTGCATTTAATGGCTCACGCGGATCACGGTCTTTAAAAGGAGACGTCGCTCAAAAGCATCAAAGTAATTTCGCTCGCTCCTCTTTTCAAATCGCCATTGCAATCGCCGATGCCCCGACCCTTCTCCTCTGACTCCCCCCAAGTTCCTCCACCTTCACCCCAACTTCCGCACACATCTTTTCCGCCACTTGCTTAATTAAGTTTTTCCTCAATTTCAAAAAGAAATAAATAATTATATTGATGTTTTTGATCGACGTCCCCTTATCCATTATCCATTACTTTGGCGCTAAGCGCCTAACTGGTTAACCTAATAACCCGCTAACTGGCCGACCGGTAGTCATGGTGGGTTGGCAGTCAAAAAATGTTGTTTTTTTATTTTTTTACGAATAGGATAAAAAATAGGAAACTTGAGCACCGAAACTCCCAAAGGAGAGAAGACCATGGGAGCGCCGGAACTTTTGCGCCCGAATACTAAGACCTTGCACAGCAGTTTAACGAATGCGATAAACGACCTGGCCGATGAGCAGCTTCATTTTCGCCCATTTCCCTGATTTATGGCCTCAGCGATCACTCACGCTTTCATTGCGATCTCTCTGGGGAAAACGGTTTTTCAGTCAGAGATGACTTGGCGCTTCTGGGTGTTTTCTCTTTTTTGTTCCGTCATCCCGGACATAGATACCCTGGGGTTCTTCCGGCACACTTTTTACGGGAGTTTTGGGGGACATCGGGGTTTTACTCATTCCCTGTTCTTTGCCTTTTTCTTGAGCCTGGCAATCGTATGGCTGGGCTTTAACGACGATTCCCCTTTTTCTACGCCCCGGTGGAAATTGTGGCTCTTCTTTTTTCCGCTAACCTGTTCCCATGCCATTCTGGATGCGATGACCAGCGGGGGCTACGGAGCGGCCTTCTTCTCTCCCTTTGACCCGACCCGCTATTCCCTTCCCTTCACCCCGCTGAGAATCTCTCCCATCGGGCTGAGAAGGTTCTTCAGCCCCTGGGGGAAAGAAGTGATGCTGAACGAGGTCGGCTGGGTTTGGATCCCCTCCCTTCTGGTGTGGTCTGGGGCTCGGTTATTTAGGTTCATAAATTCCAGAACTCTTCCCCGCGTGGTCAAAGAGGGCAAAGAATGAACCCAACCGGGAATTCAGCTCCGCAAGATCGGATCATCACCTCCGCCTGCTCCTTCGATTGTGGAGCCCGCTGTCTTCTTCGGGTCCAGGTTTCAGGAGGGGTCGTCCAGAAAATCACTACCGATGACCAACCGGGGCCAGGGCTGAAGGCCTGCGCCCGCGGACTTGCCCAGCGGGAAGTCTTGTATGCCAAAGACCGGCTGAGAGTCCCTTTGAAAAGGACAGGGGAGCGGGGGAACGGAAAATTTGAGGCCATCTCCTGGGAAGAGGCTCTGGATTTAGTTTCCCGCGAGCTCCAACGAGTGAGAGATCGATATGGCCCGCAAGCGGTATTCTTGATGGATTATTTCGGATCCATGAGCCCCTTGCACAATACAGGGCGAACAGGACGGCGATTCTTTTCTCTCTTCGGGGGGTGCAGCACCTGGTGGGGAAACACTTCCATGGAAGCGGCCATCTTCTCTTCCCAAATGACTTTCGGAACTACCTTCACGCGGAATTCCCGGGACAATTTTCTTTATTCCAGGCTGATCATCCTGTGGGGATGGAATCCCCTGGAGACGCGTTTCGGCCCGGATACGGCTTATTATTTGGCCCAAGCCAAGAAAAAGGGAAGCAAGATCATCTGCGTAGACCCTCGTTTGAACACCACAGGTAAGAGTCTGGCGGATCAGTGGATCCCCGTCAAACCAGGAACGGATACGGCCCTGCTCATTGCCATGGCCTACGTCATGATTGCCGAAGGTCTCTACAACCGTACATTCATCGAAGCCCATACCTTCGGGTTTGAGAAATTCAGGGAATATGTTATGGGCCAGGAAGACGGAATCCCCAAGACGCCTGCCTGGGCTGAGGCCCTCACCGGCGTGCCTTCGGCCACCATTATCCAACTGGCCCGAGACTACGCATTCCTCAAGCCCGCAGCCCTCTATGCCGGATGGGCTCCGGGGAGGACAGCCTATGGGGAACAATATCACCGGGCCGCCTCCACCCTAGCGGCCATGACTGGCAACATCGGGGTCAAGGGGGGACATGTGTCCGGAGGGACGGACCGCATGGCCATGGGAATTTTGCGCCGGAGTCTGCCCGTTCCCGATAGCCAAAATCCCCTCGTTCATGTAGCTGATTTGTATGACCTCCTCCTTCAGGGGGAGGCCGGAGGATTTCCCAGCGACATTAAGGTTCTTTACATCTTAGGCTGTAATCTGTTGAACCAGTGGCTGAATACCAACAAGGGGATCCGGGCTCTGAATGTGCCGGAATTCATCGTAGTGCACGAACTCTTCATGACTCCCACGGCTCGCCATGCGGATATTGTCCTTCCCGTTGCTCACTTCCTGGAAAGAAAGGATGTGGGTCAACCCTGGGGCGGGGGGCCCTACAATATTCTCATGGAGGAGGCCGTGGAACCGATACCCCAAGTAAAGTCTGACCTGGATATTTTCTCCGAGCTGGCTTCCCGCCTGGGCATCGCCGGCTACAATGATAAAACAGACGAAGAATGGCTGGAAGATTTTGTTTCCGATACGCCGGGCCTTCCTGATTATCCCCAGCTCAAGGAGAAGAAAGTCCATTGCTACGAGATCCCGAAACCCTGGGTGGCTTTCCAGAAGGAGATTGAAGACCCAACCAACCATCCTTTCCGCACTCCTTCCGGGAAGATCGAGATATATAGCCAGAAGATCGCGGAGATGGGAAATCCGATGATCCCCCCCGTTCCCAAATATATTGAACCCTGGGAAGGGCCCAGCGATCCATTAGCGAAGAAATATCCCTTTCAGCTAATAAGCCCTCATTCCAAGGGGAGGGTCAACTCCACTCTGGATAATATTCCTCGCCTCAAGGAAATTGCCGATGACGACCTCTGGCTCAACTCGGGGGATGCCGAGACCCGGAAAATTCATCCTGGGGAAAGTGTGAGAGTTTTCAACGATCGGGGAAAGGTGATCGTAAAAGCTAATGTGACCGACAGGATCATGCCCGGGGTGGTCAGCCTGGAGGCCGGCTCCTGGTATAATCCTGACAAGGAAGGGGCGGACCGGGGCGGTTGCGTGAATGTCCTCACGAAGGACAGGAAATCTCCGGCCGGGGCTTTTCCCTGTAACAGCTGCCTGGTTGAGGTGGAAGGGGAAAAAAGCTCGATTTTTTCCCCTGGCCCAGATGATTAATGGCTATAACCCCTGCTCAAGGTTCAAAGCTTTTTTTGAGAGGTGACTATGCCTGAATTAAAGGAAAAAGTGTGCACCCTTTCAGAAGCTGCCAGTCTCATTAAAGATGGCGCCCGCATCCATATTGGAGGATTTTCAGTCCATAACCATCCCATGGCGTTTGTCTATGAGCTTGTCAGAAGAGGTGTCAAGGACCTCACGCTAGTCGGGCATGTGGGTTCGAACGAAGTGGATATATTAGTGGGGGCGGGCTGTGTCAAGAAGGTGGAGATTTCCTATGTCGGCCTGGAGGAGCATGGGCTGGCGCCCAACTACCGCAGGGCGGTGGAGAGCGGGCGGATTGAGCTGGAAGAATACAGTGAGCCCGTGGCCTTTGAGAGATTCGCCTGTAGTTCCAGGGGGCAGTCATTCTTCACCACCCAGGAGATGCTGGGGACCGACATTCCCAAATACAACCCCAGGATAAAAGAAATGATCAGTCCCTACAACGGGCAAAAGTATAACCTGATTCCCGCCGCTGACCCTGACTGGGTTATTCTCCACGCTCCTATGGCTGATAAATATGGCAATGTTTTGTTTTTTGAACGGAGGCAATTACCAGAGCAACTGGATGTGACCGCGGGACAAAGCTGTGACAAGGTTATCGTAACGGTGGAGCAGATCATAAGCAGAGACCGGGTGATGGGGTTATCGCACCTCAATATCCTGCCCAGATTCAGGACCACGGCTATTGTAGAGGCGCCCTATGGAGCTCATCCTTCCTCTTGCATTAAACTTTATGATCAGGACAGGGAGCATATGGGGATGTATGCCCGGATGTCCCGGGCACCAGAAGGATTTAGAGAATACCTCGATAAGTATGTGTATGGCGTAAAATCTCACATGGAATATTTGAATCTCATAGGGATTGAGACCCTATTGAAGCTCAGAGTAGTGGGAGGGACTCTCGCATGAGCCTGAAGTATACTGCTTACGAAGCAATGGCCGTGGCCATTTGCCATGAACTGAACGACCATGAGAATTGGTTTATCGGCCTGGCTACCGGGGATGCAACGATTCAGATTCTTTCCAGGGTTCCCATAGTAGGTATGTGCTTGGCTCAGCTGACGCATGCCCCAAATTCGTTCATGGCCGTAGCAGGCTGGCTGATGAACCCAGTAGTCAACGAAATCCCGACCACTATGGAAAGTGAATTCGGGACGGCTCTCCAGTTCTGGAGATGTGAATCCAGGGCTACCAGCTATCTGGCTGCCAGAGGGGAATGTGATGTGGGTTTCGGGTCGGCGGCGCAGATTGATAAATATGGCAACTGCAATATCGTCTGTATAGGAAACTACTACCGGCCCAAGATTCGGCTGATTGGACCCATAAACCAGCCCGGACATTTCTCGTTGTTCAAAAGGGAGTTCATAATCGTTGACCACGAGAAGAGAAACTTTGTGGATAAAGTAGACTTTGTATCAGGGGTTGGTTATCTGGATGGTCCTGGGGCACGGGAAAAAGCGGGGCTACCAAGGGGTGGTCCCTGTCTGATACTGACTGATAAGTGCATTTTTGACTTTGACCCAGAGACAAAACTGGTCAGGCTGAGGACAATACACCCTGGGATAACCCTGGAGGACGTGATCGCAAATACCGGCTACACCCATGACTGGGTGCCCGATCACGTGTCCGAAACGCCCCCGCCAACCGATGAAGAGCTGAGGCTGATAAGAGAGGTAATTGATCCTAGGGCGGTGTTGATACCGCGTTAGTAGCCAATTTTAACAAGCCAAACACCTTTTGTTTTCTGTTACAGAGTTTGTCCCTTGTGATTTAGTTTCCTTAGTCACAAGAATTCTTATCCGTGCCAGGAACGGGTGAAGCAATCCTTGGATGCTTGACATGCGATTCCGTTTTTCTTATACCGGCCTTGCCTAAGAGTGAGTTCTTACCCTATCTCATCCTTCTGATTTTCTTCTTGGCTGATTGTCGAAACATAGAGGAGATGATCATGAGGAAAGTGCATTTAATGGCTCACGCGGATCACGGTCTTTAAAAGGAGACGTCGCTCAAAAGCATCAAAGTAATTTCGCTCCCTCCTCTTTTCAAATCGATATCGCAATCGCCGATGCCCCCACCCCTAAATGACGGGTTATCTCCGCATGGAAATCCCCATTTCCCGATTCAGTCCATATGCTACCTTTGCCCTTACCTCTGCCACCCTTCTCCTAACCTTCAGCTCCGCTAATACCTGGCGCAAGGACTTGCACCTCGCAAGCTCTTTGCCATGCCCGGCACACATGCTTAGCGTGAACGGCGCACCTTACCGCGTCCGGCT
>CAYQWO010000028.1:0-15749 GCA_964421095.1 uncultured Syntrophaceae bacterium | reverse complement strand
CTGGCCCTTTTCGTCTGCATCGGGGGTCTCAAACTCGGCTTCGGAACGTTTCACCAGCCTCACGCCGGGTTTATGCCCTTCCTTTCCGGCCTTCTTTTGGGCCTGCTGGCCCTGGTAGACCTGATTTATGGTCTCCTGAACCAGTGGAAGACAGAAAAAAGCGACAAAGAAATCTGGTCCGAAATCGGCTGGGGGAAAATTATCATAACCCTGGCTGTGCTCTTCATTTACACGGCTCTTTTCTCCGTCCTCGGGTTCATCATCGGGACGATCCTCCTTCTCCTTTTCCTTTTCCGGGTGATGGAGCCAAGGCCGTGGTGGGTCGTCTTGACCGCCTCGCTAATTACCACCGGACTCTTCTACGTGGGGTTCAAGATCGGGCTGGATAGCCAGTTACCCCGGGGGATTCTGGGCTTTTAGCACAAGGGGATTCCTTTGGACCTGATCCACTATCTCCTCTTGGGGTTCTCGGTAGTTCTTGAACCGCTGAACCTCTTCTATTGCTTTACCGGGGTTCTCATCGGCACGCTGGTGGGGGTCCTCCCGGGTCTCGGCCCGGTCGCCGCCATGTCGCTCCTTCTGCCCGCCACGTTCCATACCACTCCCGTGGCTTCCATCATTATGCTGGCTGGAATCTACTACGGGGCAATGTACGGTGGCTCCACGACTTCCATCCTGGTCAACATTCCCGGTGAAGCCGCCTCCGTCATGACCTGCCTGGATGGTTACCAGATGGCCCGCCAGGGCCGAGCCGGCCCGGCGCTGGGGATTTCGGCCTTTGGCTCTTTTATCGCCGGGACCATCGGCATTATCGGGATGATGCTTATTTCTCCGCCCCTGGTGAACTTTGCCCTTAAATTTGGACCGCCGGAATATTTTTCCCTGATGGTTTTGGGTCTGATGATCCTCACGTTCCTAACGTCTGCTTCTATGGTCCGGGCCCTCATGATGGCCGCTTTTGGGTTGATCGTCGGAACGATCGGGCTGGACAACATATCGGGGCTGGCCCGCTTTACCTATAACATCCCGGAACTTTTGGACGGGGTGGGGCTGGTGCCGGTGGTCATGGGTCTTTTTGGGATTTCGGAGGTGCTGCTGAACATCGAGCGGAAGACGAAGCGGGAGGTCTTTACGACGAAAGTGAAAGGCCTTCTGCCCACGCTGGAAGACTGGGCGCGGTCCGGCTGGGCTATTCTCCGCGGCACGGTGATCGGGTTCTTCCTGGGGATCCTACCCGGCGGAGGAGCGGTCATTGCCTCTTTCGTTTCCTACGCCATCGAGAAGCGGGTGGCCAAGCATCCGGAGGATTTTGGCAAAGGAGCCATCGAGGGGGTGGCTGCACCGGAGGCCGCGAATAATTCGGCCGCGCAGGGGGCCTTCATTCCCTTGTTGACCCTGGGAATTCCGTCCAACGTGGTTATGGCCTTGCTGCTGGGTGCCTTGATCATCCACGGGGTAACACCCGGACCCCTGCTGCTCTCCCAGCATCCGCAGCTCTTCTGGGGAGTGGTCGCCAGCATGTATATTGGCAATGCCATGCTCTTGGCCCTGAACTTACCTCTCATCGGAATGTGGGTGCAACTTTTAAAAGTTCCCTACGCCATCCTCTTCCCGATTATTATTCTCTTCTGCTTGATCGGTTCTTACTCCATCAACAACAGCACCACCGATGTGGCCATTATGCTCATCTTTGGGGTAATCGGCTACCTGATGAAGAAACTCTCCTTAGAAGCAGCCCCCATGGTCTTGGCCTTTGTCCTCGGCCCCATGATGGAAACGGCCCTCCGCCAGGCGTTGATCAAATCCAGGGGAAGTTTCTCCATTTTCTTCACCCGCCCGATCTCGGCCACATGCCTCATCATTGCCCTGGCCCTCATGGTGATGCCCTTGCTTCCCTGGTTCCGCCGTCGGCCCGGCCTGGCCCTGGAGCAAAAGGAAACGACTTGAGAAGTGAGGATGAACTGGTTTATAATTTCACCATAATTTTTCATGAGGGGTTCGACACCCGCGAACCATGCAAATCTTTGCCCCCTCACCCTTCCCCTCTCCCCCAAACTGGGGGAGAGGGCGGGGTGAGGGGGTATTTTGTGGGTAATCTCTCAGGCCAAATGAAACCGCCATAGGAGTCATGTCCGATGGAAGCCGGAAGAAAGAACACGGGACAGAAGGAACTGCGGGAGAAGGTCTTGGATGCGGGGCTTTGCACGAACTGCGGAGCCTGCGTCAATCTCTGCCCTTACTGCGCCTCTTATCAAGACCATACGATCTTTATTGATCCCTGTGATCGGGAAGAAGGCCGCTGCTATGCCTTCTGCCCGAGAACGCCGACGGACCTGCAGGCCTTACGGGAGACCCTTTTCGATCGGGGAGATTTTACACCTGAATTGGGGCCGCTAAAGGGATTCTACATGACCCGAGCGGCGGATGAGCAAGTGCGAAACTCGGCCCAGCATGGCGGAACGGTCACCGCCCTGATCTCTCTGGCCCTCGAGGAAGATATGATCGATGCGGCAGTGATCGCTGAAGATGCCGGCAATTTCCTTCCTGAAGGGATAGCGGTGCAGGATGTCCGGAGCGTTCAAAGACGAGGGAAAAGCAAGTTTGTAGTCTCCCCGAACGTGGCCGCATTTCATAAGATTGCCAAAGCGGGACCCGACAAGATCGGCATCGTGGCTACCCCCTGCCAGGCGTTGGCCTTGGCCAAGATGCGCCTAAAGCCATTTCCCGCCAAGGAAAGCAACATCGACAAGCTCAGACTCGTCATCGGTCTTTTCTGCGGCTGGGCCCTATCCTGGCGTGAGCTGAGAAGGCTGCTGCAGCAAAAAATCGCGAAAGATTCCATCGTGGGTTTGGATATTCCTCCCAGCAAACATCATTCCTTGGAAGTCCACACCGGGAAGGGAATCGTCGAGATCTCTCTGGATGAGGTGACGCCGGCTATCCGGAAGGCCTGCAATTACTGTTTTGACATGACCGCCGAATTCAGCGATATATCGGTCGGCTCGGCCCGCTGCCCGGAAGGGTGGGAAGTGGCCCGGGGCTGGAATCAGGTAATCGTCAGAACCCAGACCGGCCATGAACTTTTGGAACTGGCCCGGTCCCGGCGGCTTCTGGAGTTCCGGGATATGCCGGAGGGGAATCTTGCCAGACTGAAGGAAGCCTCTGTAAATAAAAAAAAGGCAGCGGTCAAGAACCTGGCGGACAAGAGCGGAGACCCAAAGGATCTTTTATACCTAGATGGTAACGATCCTGTTTTGCAAACCCTTATAAGCTGAAAGGAAAGTAAGTCATGGCGATCATTGACTTGGATGAACCGGGAAAAGAACTTTTGCTCATGGGCAATGAAGCCATTGCCCGGGGGGCCCTGGAAGCTGGGGTCAAAGTATGCACCGCGTATCCTGGAACGCCTTCCACGGACATCGTCGAAAATCTGGCCGCCGTGGCCAAATCCATGGGTCTTTATGTGGAATGGTCGATTAATGAAAAAGTGGCCTTAGAAGTGGCGGCCGCCGCCTCCTTTTCCGGGATGAGGGCGATTTGCGCGATGAAGCAGAACGGGTTGAACGTGGCTTCCGATTTTCTGAACGTGCTAAACTTGCTGGGGGTGAAAGGCGGGCTGGTCGTGGTGACCTGTGATGATCCCTCCGCCCATTCGAGTAACAATGAGCAGGATTCCAGGTATTATGCGAAAATGGCGGATCTTCCTCTTCTGGAACCCGCGACTTTTCAAGAAGCCAAGGAGATGACCCAGTGGGCCTTTAGCCTTTCGGAGGAGACGGGAAAGGTTTGTCTTTTGCGGGGGGTGACCCGGACTTCCCATGCCCGTGGGAATGTAATTTTAGGTCCACTGCCTCCAGTGGACCTAAGGAAAGTTCGCTTTGACAAGAGCCGGCCGTGGCGCTCCCACCCGGTTGGGCAGAAGCACAGCCAGCTCCATGAGAACCTGGCGCGGCTGGAGGAGGTTTTCTCGGCGTCTCCTTACAACGCGTATCTGGGCCCGAAGCGTCCGGAGGTCTTGATCATTACCTGCGGGACGGGCTGGCTGTACAGTCAGGAGGCCATAGAGCTGTTGGGCCTGCAAGGCTCCGTGGGAATCCTGAAAGTCGGGACGACCTGGCCGCTTCCCGCGCGGCTGCTGGTCGGGAGTTTGCAGAGGGCTGACAAGGTTTTGTTCATTGAGGAAGTGGAGCCGTTTCTGGAAGGCAGCGTAAAGGAGCTGGCCGCAGATTTTTCCATGGAGATTGGCCCGAAGGTCTTTTTCGGGAAGAGGTCCCGGCACGTTCCCTTTTCCGGGGAGATGAACACGGATCGGGTAATCGAGGCTCTGGGAAAGATCTTGAAGGTGCCCTATCAGGCCCGAGATTACCGGTACGAGGACAAAGCCGAGGAGGTGGCCAAGAAGATGCTCCCCAATCGGACTCTGGGGTTTTGTCCGGGATGTCCGCACCGGGCTTCCTATTGGTCGATCAAAAACGCTCTCCAGCTGGATAATCGAGAAGGCTTCGCCACGTACGACATCGGATGTTATGCCCTGGGACGGGGACCGGCGGGCTATTATCTCCTGAAGACGGGGGGAGCGATGGGGACGGGAACAGGCCTGGCCAGCGGCTTCGGGAAGTTTTCCTCCTTCGGCTTCGACCAGCCAGTAGTGGCCATGTGCGGGGACTCCACCTTCTTCCATGCGGCCATGCCCGCCCTGGCCAATGCCAGTTACAACAAAGCGAACCTCGTGATGATCGTACTGGATAACAGTGCCACGGCGATGACGGGCTTTCAGCCCCATCCGGGGGTGGGCCGGAATGCCTTAGGGGAGGAAGTGGGCCCCATCGACATTGAGGCCGTTTGCCGGGCTTTTGGAGCGAAGGTGGAGGTGACGGATCCTTTCGACCTGGAGGGAACCAAGAAGAAGGTCCTACAGTCCCTGGAAGATCCTCAGGGGGTCAGGGTCATTATCATGCGGCGGAAGTGCCAGATGTTGAAGGGGAAGGAGGAAAAACCGCCCTTCAGGGTCTGGATCGATCCGCAGAAATGCCTGGGCGAGGATTGCGGTTGTGATCGACTGTGCACCCGGGTGTTCAAATGTCCGGGTTTGATCTGGGATGGGAAGACGGGCAAGTCGCGGGTGGATGAAGTGATCTGCGTGGGCTGCGGGGTGTGTCCGGACATTTGCCCTGAAGGGGCAATCATCAAAGAGGAGAATGCTTGAGTGAGCTCGAAAAACGAACCCTATAATTTGATCATTACCGGAGTCGGCGGGCAAGGGAATGTCCTCTCTTCCCAGCTGATCGGACAGGCCTTGGTCAGCAAAGGTTATTTCGTGACCATCGGCGAAACCTACGGAGCTTCGCAGCGCGGGGGGTCAGTAATGAGCCACATGCGCATTTCTTCCCAAAAACAACTGAGTCCTTTGATCCCGAAGGGAAAGGCGGACATAGTGGTTGCCCTGGAACCAGTAGAAGGCCTGCGAGTCCTTACCGTCTACGGAAATCCTGAAACGATCGTCATCGCCAATACCCGCCCCATCTATCCGGTGGATGTGACCTCCGGCCAGGAGAAGTATCCGGAAAATGAAGAGATTGAAAAATCGCTGGCGAGTCTCTCCCGCAGGGTCTATTCCATCCCGGCCACAGAAAAAGCGATGGAAATGGGTTCCCCCATCCTTGGCAACATGATCATGATCGGAGCCCTCCTGGAATTAGAGCTTCTGCCCCTGAGTGCGGAGGAGTTTCAAGAAACCCTGGCGAAAAATTTCGACGAGAAAAGACTGAAAATCAACCTGCAAGCTCTGGAGGAAGGAAGAAAAATACTTCACTCGAGCCCTTGACCCCTGCCCCGCGGAGCGCGGGGCGAACCCTTTTCATGTAAGGAGGAACTTCCATGAAAAAATTGATTTCATCTCTGTCGCTGCTCTGTTTTCTGCTGATCTCTTTCGGCCTGGCCTTCTCGCAGGGTGTGGTCAGTGGTTTGATTATCGACGCCCAGGACCTTCCCTTTACCCCCTCAGCGGCACCGAAGATTTTGGACGAGGATGAGAGAGAGGTTTATGGATCGGCCTACGTGAGTAAGGAGTGGTTTGAAAAACAAGGGATCGTCGCTTACGCCAAAAGCCTTTCCGAAGCCAAGGCTAATTCCCGGGTCTCGGGCAATCCTTTGGTGGTCAAAGCCATCCGCGTGGCCGGGGCAAATAATAGGGACTTAATCCTCTCCACCGAGGATTCCAGAAGAATTCGTGAGCTTTCCAAAAATCTGAATTTCCTGGATCAGGCCAAAGTCGTAATTATTGTCCCTTGACGGTCGGCCTCGAGGGAGTCTTCATCTCCCTCTGCGAAATTTCTTGAGCGGCAGACTATTTATGCTTTTCTTCTGGCTCTTCTCCTTTTGGGAATGAAGGGCTTCCTTATACGTCCTTTTCCTTTCCTTGTTTTGACTTTTGCGCGCATGGCCTTCTGCTTCGACGCTTCGCCGGCCTTGACGGTAAGGAGTTTTCTCACATCGCGCTTGCCCAGCTTCCGCAGAGCCACCAGGACTGCTTTCTTATCCATGGCCGGACGGAATTTTCCTTTCTCCCACAATCCTATCGCTCCGATGGTCACTCCTGTAAGAACGGCCAGCTCTCTTTGGGAGAGGCCCAGCTTTTGGCGAAGGTTGCGAATCCGTGGCGGGGTCAATCGAGAGGCCTTCACCTCTTCCGCGCTGGCCTCCAACTGGAGCTTCTTGCTTTCATCCTGGCGGAGCTTTTCTTTGGCCACCCGGTCCAAGAGGACAAAGCTCTTGGAGAGACCTGACAGCCTGAGCCGCATCGCCCGTACTTCGCGCCGCAAAGGAAGAAAGGCTCCGCGGACTTCCCTGCGGGCCAGGCGCAAGATTTCCGACTTGATACTGGTCTCGACTTTTCCCATAGTCTTCTCCTTTAAGAATGATTTATTGTACTGCTGATGATTTTTCGAGCCATAAAATATATACTCAAGTGTTTGAGATGTGTAAGGAATTCATCACTTGCATCGATAGCATGATTTCTCTCGTCCCGCTTCCGGCATTGATGGATCGCGGTTTTTCCTTCGCTTTTTATAGAATTCGAGATTCTATCTCTGCTGTAGATGCTATAAGCGGCTTTATAGTATTTTCCCTATAGTTTGTCAAGAACAAAAATTCATTCAGATAAAGATATTAGGAAGGGAGGGAGAAGGGGCTTAAATTGAAGGGAGTCCCTGGGCGGCCGTGATTACCAAATTCCCCATGGAGAAGATACCGAAAATGATTAAGCCGGAAGCGATCATCTGGCCGAGAGGACTGCGGGCGGTGCGGGGGAGGATGAGCAAAGCCAAAGGAGTAATAAGTCCTAAAACAAGGGGGATGAGGAAATCCATGGAGGAGATTTTTCCTTCCATCATGAGGTTGAGGACATGGTCAAAAAGGCGGGGACTAAGCCCCAGTCTTATGAGATAGAAGAGGATCAGGGCTAAGTCCGCGAAGATCAAAATATACAGGCCTTCCCCTAAGTGTTGGAAGATTAGCCGTTCCTTGGCCTGGGCCTCGGGGGAAGGTCGCAGGATAAAATAGTAGCGGATCGTGTCTAAGATGACGACCAGGGCTAAGCCCGAGAGAGCGGCGCTGATTAAGAAGAAAATGGGTGTGATCGAAGTGTTCCAGAGGATGCGCGCCGCGGAGAAGCTCAATACGAAGCCCACAAAACCATGCGCGCCCAGAGCAATGGGCAGGCCGATGAATCCCCAAAACTTTGCTTTCTCTATTTCGTCATGAAAAAGGAACCAGATGTAGATGGAGGCAAGAAAGGGGTAGGCGGTAAGGATGATTGTGCCCCAGGCCATAGGCGACTGTGGCTGAAAATATACGAAAAGGTGCCAAAAACGCAGGGGTTGACTGACGTCGAGCAGGAGGAGAACCGGGGCCACAGCCCAGAGAATGATAACCGTCAAAGCCGAAAATTTGGCCAGGGGGAGGTATTCCTTTTTGCCGATATGGGTAAAAATCACCGAAGCCAGGTAGCTGCCGGCGTTCATGCCCGTAAAAGAGATGAAGAGGACGATCAAGAATCCAAAAGGAGCGGCATGCTCAACAGTGTAGGTTAAGGTAAATTCGTCCATGGTTGATCCCCCTCCTTATTTGCCGGTTCAGCAATACCCGTGCCAGTCAAAGTGGGAGCGGGAAAGAGCCAGTTTTCTTTGTCCCGCCCTGCTTGAATCCTCAGTTATTAAAAGAGGTTGAAGGGCCAGCGAGATCAACCAGCGAAATCTAATGAAAAGCCAGAGAGTAATAGGAATCTCTATTTTGGGTGAAATTACTCAGGGGTGGGGAAAATTACGCAATTTAAACTCAGCCGAATTTTTTCAATCGGTAACGGAGAACATCCCGGCTTATGCTCAAGAGCTTGGCCGCGCGAATCTGGTTTCCCCCGCATATTTCCAGGGCTTGGCGGATCAAATCCCGCTCCACGGTTTCCAGAGGAATTCCCTGAGGGGGAAGCTTAAAAAGAAACCCAGCCGGTTGCGGGGAAGAAAGCGGAGCGATGAGTTCGGGGGGAAGGTGCTCGGGCTCGATATTTTCCCCCTCGCAGAGGATGAGGGCTCGTTCCAACACGTTTCTCAATTCCCGGACGTTCCCCGGCCAGTGGTAGCGGGCCAGGACCCTATGGGCCTCTGGGGACAGGCCTACGATCTTCTTCTTGAATTCCTTCCGCAACTCCCCGAGCAGAAAATCAATGAGCAGGGGAAGGTCGGAGAGCCTTTCCCGCAAAGGAGGAAGCGTGATGGAGAATACTTTCAGGCGGTAGAAGAGGTCTTTCCGGAAATGTCCCATTTGCACGGCCGCGGCCAGGTCGCGATTGGTGGCCGCGATGAAACGCACATCCACGGAGAGATCCCTCACCCCTCCGACCCTGCGGAACCTCTTGTTCTCGATGACCGCGAGCAATTTGGATTGGAGGGTTGGATTCATATCTCCGATCTCATCCAGGTATACTGTCCCCCGGTGGGCCAGTTCCAGGAGCCCGGTCTTGCGGGTTTTGGCATCCGTGAAGGCGCCTGGCTCGTGGCCGAATAGCTCGCTCTCAATGAGTGTCTCAGGAAGGGCGGCACAATTGACCTCTATGAAAGGTTGACCCGCCCGGGCGCTCGCGGTGTGGATGGTGCGGGCGACCAGATCTTTTCCCGTTCCGCTCTCCCCTTCCAACAACACCGTGGAAGCTTCGCTTTGAGCGATCTGCTCAACCCGCTGCCGCACCTCCCTCATGGCCGGGCTTTGGCCGATGATCCGGTGCAGGCCGGAACGAACGTTCTCTTGCGAACGAAAATATGTGACCTCCTTTTTCAACCGGGAGGCCTCCAGGGCATTGTTCACGGAAAGGACGATGGTTTCCAGGTCGAAAGGTTTGGTAATGTAATCGTAGGCTCCCAGGCGGATGGCCTGGATGGCGGTATCGATGCTGCCGTAAGCTGTGATCAACAACACCGGTAAATTTCTATCCAATTCGCGCAAACGCTTGAGGAGCTCTATGCCGTTGATGTCCGGAAGTTTGAGGTCCAGAAGGACCAAGTCTGGAGATTCTTCTTCCAGCAGGTGAATGGCGGTTTTCCCGTTTTCCGCGGGGAGAACCGCATAGCCTTGACCGGCCAGGGCCTTCTGCAAAGACTGGCGGATCAGCCGTTCATCATCCACGATGAGGATCTTTTCCTTCATCCCGGGTCTCCTCTGGCCATCCGCGAAGAAATGGGCAGGAGCAAGTGAAATGTGGTTCCGACCCCTACCCGGCTCTGGGCGAAGATCTGGCCGTGATGTTGCTCGACGATGCGTTGGGCCAGAGAAAGGCCCAACCCCGTGCCCTTGGCTTTGGTGGTGAAAAAGGGCCGGAAGATCTCGCCCAACACCTCCGGCGGCATTCCTTCCCCTGTATCCGTTACTGTAACCTCAGCCCACCCTTCATTCGGGCCGGAGCTTCCGGGCTTTGGATCGCCTTGCTGGAGATGATACCCGGATTTGTGGCGTTTCGTCTGGACGGTTAATACTCCCCCCTGAGGCATGGCCTGAAGGGCATTCAGGAAAAGGTTCAGGAATACCCGCTCCATCTGCTGGGAGTCCAAAAGCAGAGCAGAAAGGGTAAGGTCAAAGTTCTTTTCGACTCGCATCCCCGTGCTTTGACATTCTTCTTTAATGGTGTTTAGGGCAGCCTCGATTACTTCATGCAAGCTTACGGACTTAAATTCCGGGGGACGAATGCGGGAATAGGAAAGAAGGTCGACCATGGTCTTGTCCAAGCGCTCGACCGAGTGCATGATCTCTTTGATGGTTCCCCGGTGGCTGGAGGCCAGATCGGGTTCTTTGGCCAGAACCTGGATGGCCAGTTTGATTCCGGCCAATGGGTTTTTAACCTCATGAGCAACGCTGGCCGCCAACTCCCCTAAGGAAGCCAAATGCTTGACCTGACGCATTTGCTGCTGCTGCTGTGTTTCCAGTTCTCTTTGAGCATCGTGGAGCTTTTGCACCATGGAGCTGAAGCTCTTGGCCAGGCGCCCGAGTTCATCCTGTGTGCCCAGGGTTACCGCCACGTTGAGGTCGCCTTTTTCCACCTGGGACATGGTCTCGATTAGCAGCCCAACGGGCTTTTTGACCAGGCGGGTGAGCAGCAGGTTGACCGCGGCGGCCATCAGCAGAAGAGTAATGAGGGTGGAGGCGATGAGCAGGTTGCGGTTGAAAGCGATGGACTTCTGGGTCATTTCCATCGGTAAGGCGACATTCAAGATGCCCAGAATTTTTTTTTCCTGGCCATGGCAGGAGAAACAGCTGGGTTCATTCTCCAGGGTCTGAATCGAGTTGAGAAACGGCCGACCCCGAATTTCTTGCTCCGAAACCCACAGGGTTTTTCCGGAGGGGATCTGCCCAGGGAGCAGATCGGCCACGGAAGTTCCCTCTTCAATCTTGCGGGAAGAACGGAGAACCGTTCCGTTCGGTTCGAGAATGCGCAGCTCCATCAGGCCCTCTTGGACCCCGAAGAGGTTCAAAAAATTATGAATATCCTGGGACCCCCCTTCTTTCATGAAGCTGGTTATGCCATTGCGCACCATGGTGGAGAGGATTTCGATCTCCTTGCTCTTCGCGTAGAGCAGGTGTTCCTTCTGATTCTCCATGAGGAAGTAGGCAAAGAAACCCACGGTGAGGGTAATCACAACCCCCACGGAAATGCTGATCTTCAGGAAGAGGCTGCCAAACAAGAGGCCTTCTCCATTCAAAGCGTTTCGAAATTAAGAGGGATCACCATATTTTACCCATTCCGTCAGCTTTCCACAATAAATAAAGTTTCGAGTTTTTC
Organism: uncultured Syntrophaceae bacterium; assembly: GCA_964421095.1. Lineage (GTDB taxonomy): Bacteria > Desulfobacterota > SM23-61 > SM23-61 > SM23-61 > CAYQWO01. The sequence continues at coordinate 4,426 of CAYQWO010000028.1, read as the reverse complement.
AAGTTCGGAATTCGTAGCAGGAAGCACAGATTTTGGATTTTTATGTTGACATTCCAGGGAAGTTTTCTTACATTGATCAACATTCATGGCAAAAGAAAGCAAGGGAACGCGAATTCCCCTCCTGAAAGCGTAGCCAAGAGAATTCACGAATAACGAAAGGGTCCATGGGACCCAAAGTTGGGAATGATATGAGAAGATGGACCCATTTCATCGCTCTTTCACTTTTCCTGCTGATTCTCTCCATCGCTCCCCCTTGCCCCGCATCCGAAGATTGTTTAAATTGCCACCGTTTGGAAATTCCCAAGAAAGCTGGTCGGAGCAAAAAAAGCTTGCTCCCAATCGATCTCCAGAAGCTGGCTGCCTCTGTCCATCGAGAGCTCTCCTGTGAAACCTGCCACCCAGAAGCGACCGCTGTTCCCCATAAGAAAAAGATGAAGGCTGTGGCCTGCGAATCGTGCCATGATAAAGACCTGCAGGAAATCCTGGCGGCGAGTGTGCATGCTTCCATTCCCTCCTGTACCAGCTGCCATGGAACTCATGAAATTCAGGATAAGGCTGCTTTCTCCCCTTCCGGCTGCGCCAGCTGCCATCCTGATCCGGACCGAGCTTATCAGCGCAGTGTGCACGGGCTATCGCAGAAAAGGGGACAGCGGGAAGCGGCTCGGTGCCAGGATTGCCACGGGGGGCATGAGATTAAAAAAAAGTCAGATCCCCAGTCCCGGGTTTATCCCCTGAACCTCCCCCGCACTTGCGCCCGCTGCCACGTGAACCCGGAGCTCATCGCGAAATATAAAATTCCAGCCCCTTCTGCCTACCAGCTCTACATGGACAACATCCACGGCCGAGCTCTGACCAAGAGTGGATTGCTGGTGGCTGCGGTGTGTAGCAACTGCCACGGAAGCCACGAAATCCTGCCCCCCAAAGACCCAAATTCCACCATATCGCGGGGGAGGATTCCGGAGACTTGTGGAACCTGCCATGCTGGCGTTCGGGCTGTCTATGAAAGCAGCATCCATGGGCAAGCCTTAAAAAAAGGCCAGGCCCCAGCGCCTATCTGCACCGATTGCCACAGTGCCCACCAGATTCAACGGGTGGAGGTAGAGGCTTGGAAGTTAGGAATAGTGCGGGAATGTGGGACCTGCCACATCGAGCGGATGAAAACCTACCGGGACACGTTCCATGGCCATGTTACCTCCCTGGGCTTCGCGGTGGGGGCCAGATGCTCAGACTGCCATGGGGCCCATGATATTTTCCCACCCGCTGACCCTCGCTCCTCGATTCATAAGAAAAATATTGTGGCCACCTGCGGGAAGTGCCATGCCCGGGCCACACCAGGTTTTGCCCAGTATTATGCCCATGCGGACTACCGGAATGAAGAAAAATATCCTATTCTCTTTTATACCGACCGCTTCATGGTTCTGCTCCTTTTATTCACGTTTTCCCTTTTCGGTGTGCACACCTTTCTCTGGCTGCCGCGGTCGCTGCGAGACCGGTTGAATCGGAGATTGGAAAAAATACGAGCAATGGAGAGGAAGAGGGCGGAGGTCTACTACCTTCGCTTAAACCTGTTCCATCGATTGATGCATGTCTTGGTAATTCTTAGTTTCATGGGCCTGGTATTGACCGGCATGCCCTTGAAGTTCAGTTACAGTCCTATCGTGCAGAAGATCGCTCCCTATCTGGGTGGCTTTCAGACCGCGGCTTTCATCCATAAGGTTTGTGCTCTCTTTACCTTTTTTTATTTTGGATTGCACCTGTGTTACGTGATATACCTCCATTTCCGAAAAAGGCAGAAAGGTCTCTTCTGGGGGCCGAATTCCATGGTGCCCCAGCTGGAGGATTTTAGGAACTTTTTCCGCCATTTTCGCTGGTTTTTGGGGATGGGTCCCCGGCCTCAATTTGGTCGATTCACTTACTGGGAGAAGTTCGATTATTGGGCGGTCTTCTGGGGGGTAAGCATGATCGGAACATCAGGGCTGTTCCTCTGGTTCCCGACCTTCTTCGCCCAGTATTTCCCCGGCTGGATCTTCAACGTGGCCATCATTGCTCATAGCGATGAAGCGCTTTTGGCGGCGGGATTCATCTTCTCCATCCATTTTTTCAATACCCATCTGCGGCCGACCAAATTTCCCCTGGACCATGTAATCATCACGGGAAGGATATCGGAAGAGGACCTTCTCTATGAGCATCCTCTGGAATATCAGCAGATGCAGATGGAAGGGACCTTGGCCAGTAAGCGAACCGATCCGCCGCCCCTTTGGATGATGAACCTTTCGCGCATCGTGGGCTTTTCGGCCTTAACTTTGGGCATCGTGATCATCGCCGGAATCATCTTCGCTCTTTTGGAGAAGGCCGGGTACATCCTATTTTTCCTGGGCTTCGGCCTCCCCCTTATTTTGTTGTTGCTGGCCGCTTATTTCCTCTGGAGCTACAGGCGTTCTTCAGAAGACCCCAATCGTTTTTTCAGGCCTTAGCCTTCAGCCCGCCAATCATCCAGACGATTTTCCTTAATTTTCTAATCCTTTTTCCGGTCCAGGCCTTGAGCAAGTGTTGTTAAATTTCTTATCTGCTAAAGAATTTAACAATCTAATAAGGGTGTGAAAAAAGAGGACAATTTTTTTGAATGCTAACTTATTTTACAGCTCCTTTTATTGGGCATTTAAGCAAATTATTATAACTTGTTGTTTTTTATTTATATTTTTGATCAAAAGGATTGGCATGGGCTTTGAGATGGAAATCCTCAAAGGAAAGAACGGGAATCAATGAAAGGGGGTAGAGAATATGGAAGCAGCAAAAGTTTTATTGATCGATGACGAGCGGGCTTTGCGGAGAACTTTATCCTTGGGCCTGCTCCAGAGAGGCTACGAGACAACTCCCTGCCAGGATGGATTTTCCGGCCTGGGCAAGATCGAGATGTTCATGAAACGGGGAATGCCCATCGCCTGCGTGATCACCGATATTCGCCTCCCGGATATTGACGGTTTGAAACTGCTCAAAGTGATTAAGTCCATGTATCCAGACCTTCCAGTCTTCGTCATCTCCGGATATGGTGACGAAATCACAGAAGAGATCGTCAGAAAAGAGAAGGGCGATGGGTTCCTGCCCAAGCCTTTTACGGTGGACGAGCTGGTGGGCATGATGGAAAAGGCCAGAAGGCCGGCGAGAGAATTTCTGGCAGATAGAGCAGCGGCGCTCGATACCCAGAAAGAGAAGAGGTCGGTTTCCTCTTATGCTTTTGTCACCATGGATGATAGACGCCTCTTTGAGGATGTCTACCGGAAGCTTTATTTCATGGACAGGGTGCTTTATTGCGATGCCGTCATGGGGGATTGGCAGGTGGTGCTTCTCCTTCAGTCTAAAAGCCGACAGGATCTCCATGATTTTGTCCAGAATTCCCTGATGAACATCGAGGGAATCATTAGCGTGGAACTCCTGGACGTAGTCGAACCCCTCCTCAGCGAAGAAGCCAAAAGCGTCATCGAAATGGTGGAGAATTCTTTGCAAGAGGAGGGCTGGAGGAGAGGAGAGAAAAGGTCCAATGTCCTCTCCTCCTACCTGCTTCTGGAGATTGAGGAGGAATTTTTCGAATCCATCTACAAGCAACTCTACTTCATGGAAGACGTGGTCCATTGCGATGTAACCCATGGAGGCTACGGGTTCGTTCTCCTGCTCCAGGCCCCGACTTTTGATCTTATCAAAAAGCGGATCACCCATATCTCCCGAAATATCGAGGGGATGTTGAAAGCCAAGGAACTGAGGATCATGAATCTCTTCGAAATGTAAAGGGGGTTGGCGGATGAAACCTTCTGACTCCTGGGAGGGGGTAAGAGAAAAAATTCGCCTCCCCCATTTTAATCTGGACCTGTGGAAGTACGATGGGGAGCCGGGATCCTTAATTCCCCTTCTGCAGGCGGCCCAGAGTGACTATTCTTACATCCCGGAGGCGGCGATCCATTACATTAGCGAGATTGTGGGCATCCCCCCGGCGCAGGTCTACGGGGTGATCACTTTCTACACCCAATTCCGGCTGAAGCCGCTGGGAAAATATCTCGTAAGGGCCTGCAACGGCACTGCTTGCCACGTGAATGGCTCCAAATTGATCGGGCAAGTGATCGAGGACGAACTGGGTGTTGGCCTGGGGCAGACCACGGAAGATGGCCTTTTTACCATCCAGTCCGTCGCTTGCCTCGGTTGTTGCAGCTTAGCACCGGTGATGATGATCAACGAGGATACCCATGGCCGACTCGATCCCAAGAAGATCAGAAAAATATTGAAATCTTACCGAGCGGCTGGATAAATGAAAATCAACACATATCAAACCACAGAGTTCGCAGAGAGACGCTCTGTACTATGCGTTCAAACTTTGAAAATTCTGTTAGGCATATTTAATTTGGAAACTAGCCTGTGAAATCCCCCCAAACCCCCC
>CAYQWO010000027.1:0-16014 GCA_964421095.1 uncultured Syntrophaceae bacterium | reverse complement strand
CCGTCTCCGCGGAAGGCTTGCCCCTTAAGGATCTCCAGGCCCATTTCCAGAAAGGCGGGCGAGTGGAGGATATGCCCAGGTTCGGAAAGAAAGGTCTGACTGGAAAAGAAGCACTCCGCATATTGCCAGCGGACCTCCTCGTGGAGACCACTCCGACCAACATTAAAGATGGCGAGCCGGGAATGACGCATATTCAGACAGCCCTCTCTCATGGCCGGCACGTAGTTACGGCGGCCAAGGGGCCGCTGGTGCTCCGGTACAATGAACTCAAGACTTTGGCCGAAAAGTCGAAAGTAAAACTGATGATCAGCGCTGCTACCGCGGCTGCTTTGCCCACCTTGGATGTCGGCCTTTCCTGTCTGGCTGGAACAGAAGTTTTGCATGCCGAGGGAATTCTCAACGGGACCACGAATTATATCCTCACCCGCATGTACGAGGATGGGTGCCCGTACCAAGAAGCTTTGGCCGAAGCTCAGAAAATGGGTGTTGCCGAGCCAGATCCCTCCCTGGATGTGGAGGGGAGAGATACGGCGAACAAAATTCTCCTGATCGCCAACGAAGTTTTTCAAGCCGGCCTTTCCCTGCAAGATGTCCGCGTGGAAGGGATTACCAGGACTACTCCCATAGATATACAGCGGGCGAAGAAGGAAGGAAAGATCATCAAGCTTATCGGGAAGGTGGAGAGAAAAGAGGGGAAAGTCGTAGCCTCCGTAGCCCCCATGGCCCTCCCTGCGGAACATCCTCTAGCCAGTGTGCGGGGAACAGAAAAAGCGATCTCTTACCTCACGGATACAATGGACCGGGTAACGGTTTCGGGTGGGAAGTCCAATCCCTTGGGAGCTGCCGCAGCCATCCTGAAGGACATCATCCGGATCTACAAAGGTTAATCAAGGAGTTTTCCAAAATCCACAATTCACAATTCATTAGTAGAGTGCCCCCATCTTGATGAATAAACCGATAGGGAGTAATATGGAGGTCTCGAATCCTCATAATATCCTTTCGATGGGACGGAGGAAAAAATGAGAAAGAAAAAAACGATTCAGGATTTTTACCTGATGAAAGAAAAAGGAGAGCCCATTACCTATATCACCAGTTACGATTATCCCACAGCCACTTTTGCCGAGAAGGCCGGGATCGATATGATTCTGGTGGGGGATTCTCTGGGCATGTGCGTCTATGGGTACGAGGGAACGATGCCCGTTACCATGGAAATGATGATCGTGCACAGCGAAGCTGTCCGCCGGGGGGCTCCCAACACCTTCGTCATCGGCGATATGCCTTTCCTTTCCTACCAGACAACTGATGAGGCCGCTGTCGAAAACGCTGGCCGCTTCTTCAAAGAAGCCAGGATGGATGCCGTCAAGTTAGAGGGCGGGGTGCGGGTGGCCAGCCGGATTAAGGCCATTGTTGACGCGGGCATGCTGGTGATGGGCCATATTGGACTCACTCCCCAGAGCTCCTCACAACTGGGAGGTTTCAAGGCTCAAGGTCGAACATTGGACAGTGCCAAGGCCCAGGTCGAAGATGCCCTGGCGGTCCAGGAAGCGGGCGCGGCCATGATCCTCCTGGAGGCCATTCCCCCGGAGGTCGCCGGCTATATCCGGGACCTCCTTACCATCCCGGTTTTGAGTATCGGGGCCGGACCCTATTGTGATGGACAGCTGCTCATCGTCAGCGACATGCTCGGGGTCTTTGAGGCCTTCACGCCCAAATTTGTGAAGCGCTATGCCGAAATAGCGAAAATTAGCACCGAGGCTTTGACGGCTTATGTCCAGGATGTCAGAAACAAGGCTTTCCCGGAGCCGCGGCATATCTATCCGATGATTCCCGAAGAGCTGGCGAAGTTCAAAGAATGGGTGGCTGCCCAAAAAGCCTCCGGGGCAAAGAAATAAGAAAGGAGGGAAACCCCATGTTTAACTTATTAAAAAAAATGATCTGGCTGGGGGCCGGGTTGGCGGTCATGACCACTGAAAAGATCGAAGCGGTGGTGGCCGAGGCTGTCAAAAAAGGCCAACTGTCGGAGAAGGAAGGGAAAGAGCTGGCGGCAGATCTTATAGAAAGGTCCAAAAAAGCAAAAAAAGAATTGGGGGAAAAGGTAGAAAAAGTTATGAGCGATACTTTGCAGAGGCTGAATATCCCCACCCGCAGAGACCTGGAAGAGCTGAAAGCGAGGCTGGAACGACTGGAGAAGGCTTTAGAGAAGAAGAAATAGGAAGATTGCGATCAGCAAAGAAAAAGTGTGTGTAATACGGGCCGGCGGTTAAATTTCACCAAAGAGAAAGGAGGAAGTGCGATGAAAAAAACAAGAAGGGATTTTTTGAAGACTGCAGGAGCGACTGCTTTAGGAGCGGGGGCAGTTCTGGCAGGGGCAAGAAAAGTTCATGCGCAGGCTACGCCGCAGTTCAGATGGAAAGCCCAGTGCCTATGGAGCCCCGCGGAGACTTCCTACAAGTGTTTCGAGGATCTCTGCAAACGGATCAAGGCCATGACCAGCGGGAGGGTGGAGATCACTCCCTTTCCCTCTGGCTCGATCGTGCCCAATATCGAGTGTGCGGATGCGGTCAAGAACAACGTCATGCAGGCCGCGCACCAGGCAGTGGTCTATTACAGCGGTAAAATCCCGGCCCTGGCCCCCCTGGGGGATTTGGTCTATGCCTGGGACCACCCTTGGGAGGCTGACCTTTATTTCCATTACGGCGGAGGGTTCGAACTCCTAAGTGAGCTATACAAAAAGCTCGGCATGCATTTGGTTGGAGTTATGTGGTGGGGGTTGGAATCCTATCCTTCAAAAAAGCCGCTCCGCAGGCTGGAAGATTTCAAAGGTCTTAAAATCAGGGTTCCTCAGGGCATGGAATCAGACGTTCTCACCCGCGTAGGGGCCTCGGTGGTCGTATTGCCCGGTACCGAGATTTATTCGGCCCTGGACAAGGGGGTGGTGGATGCGACGAATTGGTCGGTTGTGTCGGATAATGACCGGCTGGGCTTCCACCGGGTGGCCCCCTATTTCACTTACCCAGGATTTCACTCCATGCCGACGGGCGATTTCGTAGTCAACCCAAAAGAATGGGAGAAGCTTCCACCGGACATCAAGGCTATGCTACCATCCGCCTGCCGCGAATGGTGCTGGGATGTGGTTGAACGTCTTGCCCTGGAAGATTTGAAGGTGGTTCAAGAGGCTGGAGCCAAAGGCATTACTCCTGTAACCTGGAGTTCCGAGGAGAAGGGTAGGATGCGGGCCGAAGCCATGAAGGTTTGGGGCGAGTGGAAGAAAAAGAGCGAAGATACCCGGAAAGTGATAGATTCCATGGAGGCCTTCCTGAGAAAATTGGGCAAGATCAAATAAGAAACCGGTTATCCCCTCTCACCTTACCCTCTCCCGCGCGGGGAGAGGGTAATCATTATGAGATAAAAAAAGAAATTTCCTCCCCCTTGAGGGGGGAGGGCCAGGGTGGGGGTGATTCAAGGGATTACTTCACAGCTTATATGGGAGATGGAATGAAAAAAATTCTGGCATTCGTGGACGGAACCAGCACCTGGGTGGGTAAAGGAGTGAGCTTCTTGGGTTTGTTTGTGGCCGTGGTCATCGCCTACGAGATCCTGATGCGTACGGTTTTTGTCCGGCCAACGATCTGGGCTTCGGAGAGCACGGTCTTTGCCTGTGGGCTGATCTACCTTTTAGGCGGGGCCTGGACGCTGCAGGAGGACAAACACGTGCGCATCGATATGCTCTACAATAAACTTTCTCCCCGGAGACAAGCTCTCGTGGACTGCCTTACTTACCTCTTTTTCGCCCTGTATATATTAGTGATGCTCAGGGCGACCTGGATATACATGGCTGAGTCTCTTCAGATGAGGGAAACCACGACCTCAGCCTGGGATCCTGTCATCTATCCGATGAAGATCGCGATGACCGTCTCCCTGATTCTTCTTTTCCTCCAGGGCACGGCTCGGATGATCCGCAACGTGTATTTTCTGATGAAGGGCAAACCCCTATGAGCATCGAGCTGATCAGCATTCTTATCGTCGTGGCCATGCTGGTCCTGATGGCTCTCGGCCTGCCCCTGGCCTGGTCCATCGGAGCCGTGGCCGTAGCCCTGACCCTTTATTTGTTCGAGCCCGGGGTGATGATGATGTTGGTCGCCCGGGTCTTTGACATGAGCCTGAATTATACCCTGATGGCCGTCCCCCTGTTCGTATTGATGGCCGGCATCCTGCAGCGGTCCGGCGTGGCCGAAGACTTATTCGATGCCGTCCATGTATGGGCCGGAGGCCTGCGAGGGGGGCTGGCGATCGGCACCATCATCGCCAACGCGATCATGGCCTCCATGGTGGGAATAATCGGTGCGGAGATCGTCACCTTCGGCCTGATCGCTCTCCCCCAAATGCTCGCCCGCAAATACGACGATAAACTGGCTTTAGGGAGCATTGCTGCCGGTGGCGGTCTGGCGACTTTGATCCCGCCCAGCGTGGTTTTCATCGTCTATGGCATGGTGGCAGGCTGCTCCGTGGGAGAGCTTTTTCTGGCCGGGGTGATACCGGGCTTGATTCTGGCAGCTTTGTTCATCGGCTATGTAGTCTGGCACTGTTGGCGAAATCCCGAAGCGGCTCCGATCGCTCCCACCGAGGAGAGAAACATCCCTTGGAGAAAGAAGCTGGCCATGCAAAGAAAACTGGCCGCGCCCGTGTGTTTAGCCACGGGAGTCTTGGGCTCGATGTACACAGGAATCGCCACGCCTTCCGAAGCAGCGGGGGTGGGAGTCATGGGGGCCATCGGCACGGCCCTTCTTAACCGCCGGTTCAACTGGGAGATGCTTCGCGACTCGCTTTATGAGACCGTAAAGATCAGCGCCATGCTCTCCTGGCTCTTCTTCGCTGCCCAGACTATCATTGGTGCCTATACCCTGGCTGGCGGGACTACCTTCGTGCAAAATTCCTTGAAGGCTATGGAGTTGGGGCCCTGGGGGACAATCATTTTTATGCAAATTATTTGGGTATTCCTGGGCTGCTTCATAGATTGGATCGGAATTCTTTTCTTAACCGTGCCCTTATTTCTTCCTATTGTTTTGGGCATGGGATTCGATAATGTATGGTTTGGGGTGGTTTTTTGCATGAATATGCACATCGGCTACCTCAGCCCGCCCTTCGCTCCCTCGGCTTTTTACATGAAGAGCGTCGCCCCCCCAAACTTCACCATGACCCAGATTTATGTAGCTACGTTGCCCTATCTTTGGCTGACCTTTGTGGCGACGATAATTGTGACCGCCTTTCCGAGCTTGTCCTTATGGTTGCCCCAACTCTTGCTCCGCCACTAAAAAGGTAAAGGATTATGGTTTGCAGCCACCCTGAGTTTCTTGAAAGGAGCCTTCATGAGCACCCAACCTAATTTCGAGCGCCTGAAGAAAGCCATCCACCACGAAGAGCCAGACCGCGTACCTTTAATCGAAGCTCTGGTGGCCTACGAAATCCAGTCTCAGTTCTTAGGAAAGAAGGTTGAAGACTCCGACCTAAAATCCCAGGTTGAGTTCTGGGTGAAGGCCGGTTACGATTCATTGCCCTTAACTGTGGGCATGATGAACCCGGGAGAGGTTACCAAGGAGTCGAGCATCTACAGAGTAGTCCAGAAGACCTTGCGCAAAGAAGGGGACGAGGTTGTGCCCTGGAATATTGAAGAGAATGGAGTGATCTGCCACCCGGAGGACTTTGATTCTTTCCCCTGGGAAGAAGCGGCGAAGCTCGATTTCAACAAGTTTTACGAAATCCAGCCCTTCCTTCCGGAAGGGATGAAAATCTTGGCTTGCTCGGGAAAGGTCTTTACCCTAACCTGGATGCTCATGGGCTTTCAGAACTTTTGTCTGAGTCTCTACTTGCAGGAGGAGTTGGTCTCCAAAGTCTTCCAAAAAGTTGGAGAAATCCAGGTGCAGGGGGCCAAGGAGTTGTTCAAGATCTCCAGCATCGGAGCTCTATGGGTGGTGGACGATCTATCCTACGGGTCGGGGCCTATGATCGACCCAAAATTTTTGCGCAAGTACGTCTTTCCCTGGTATGAAGAGCTGGTAGCGCTGGCCAGGAAGCAGGGACTGCTCTTTTTTTTTCATTCCGACGGAAATATCTGGCCCATTATGGATGACTTGATCGCCATCGGGTTCGATGCCCTCCATCCCATTGACCCTACCAGCATGGATATTCGCGAGGTGAAGGCGAAAGTTGGCAAGAAATTGGGAATCATGGGAAACATTCATACCGATCTGCTGGCCCGGGGGACGCCTGAAGAGGTTCGAGAACTGACCAGGAAGACCATCCTGGACATTGCTCCAGGAGGGGGATATGCGCTGAGTTCAGGGAATTCCGTCCCCAACTGGGCCCAGTTCGAAAATTACCAGGCCATGCGGCAGGCCGCTTTGGAATTCGGAACTTATCCCATTAAAATTTAGAGACAAAAAGCCATCGTTGACAAAGCAATATATATTATGCCATACAATTAGCGCTCATAAAAATCTCCCCAAGGAGAAAGGAGGAAAGGGCGATGAAAAAAACAAGAAGGGATTTTTTGAAGACTGCCGGAGCGACTGCTTTAGGAGCGGGGGCAGTTCTGGCAGGGGCAAGAAAAGTTCATGCGCAGCCCAAGACATTTAAGTGGAGAATGGCCACCAGCTGGCCAACCGGTCAACCTTTATACACGGACATGGCCAAAGTTCTGCCGGACGTGGTTAAGAAAATGACCGGTGGACGGCTCGTCATCGACATGTTCCCGGCGGGGGCCATTGCCCCGGCTCTGGAGATTGTGGATGCGGTACGCAGAGGGGTTTGTCAGATGGGCCATTCCTGGCCCGGGTATGACATAGGCATCCACCCAGGATCCTGCATAATCGGCGGATTCGCGGGGAGCCCGCCTTCCGACGTCATGATCCACTGGATGTACCAGAGCGACGGGTACAAACTGTGGCGTGATTTTCGCCGGGAAGTGTTCAATGTGATTGCCTTTCCGGGCGGCCTGCGTCCGACCGAGGTTTTCGCTCACTCTCACAAACCAATCCGGAATTTAGAGGACTTAAAAGGGATTAAATTCCGCACGGTGGGCGCGTGGGCCGACATCCTTCCCAAGCTGGGGGCTTCAGTCGTCTCCCTTCCAGGAGGAGAGGTGTTGCCGGCTCTGGAAAGAAAGGTGATCGATGCCACCGAATGGGCGACTCCCGGCGAGAACCTGCCCATGGGCTTACATGAAGTAGCGAAGTATGTCATCATCCCCGGAGTTCATCAACCCAGCGCGCCATTCGAGTACTTCATCAATCCGAAAGCGTGGGATGAACTACCCGATGACCTGAAGGCCATCATTGAAGAAGCGGCCAAGATTACCACGCTCGAATCCTGGACCAAGATCGGCGTCCTGGATATCCCGGCCTTTGAAACCTTCAAGAGGCGCGGCAACGTGATCATGGAACTTTCTCCTAAAGTCCAGAGTGAGGCGAAAAGGCTCGGTTATGAATGGGCAGATCAGCAGATCGCGAAAGCGAAGGACGATTGGTTCAAGAAGCTCTGGACCTCCCAGAAGACCTTTGCCGAGAAATGGAAGAACGTGGAGCGGAACCGAATTCTCCACTATGAATAATTGGTGACCTTGTAAAAAGTAAAATTTTCCTCCCTCAAGGCTGTGTCGCAATGGCTAAAAGCCCGTCATTCCCGCGGAAGCGGGAATCCAGGTATTGAGATTTATTAATGATTTAAACCAAGTGGATGCCCGCCTGCGCGGGCATGACGAATTACGGCAAAGTCTCCTCCCTGCCCTGTGGAGTAGGTTCTTTGGCTCCACAGGGTAAAGGTGGGGAGGATTGAGGAAATTCCCTAAGAGAGGCTTAGAACTCCATGGGCGGGCTCAACCTGATTCTAAAAATGATCGACTCCCTCAGTACTTGGTTTGGAAAATGGGTAGCCTGGATCGTCATCCCCAACGTATTGGCCCTGGTCTACGAATTTGTCGCCAGGTATCTCCTCGGAAGGCCCACCATCTGGTCCTACGAGATTACATATTTTTTATACGGATCTCATTTTTTACTGGGGGCCGCCTATACCCTCCATCTGAAATCCCACATCCGCATCGATATCTTCTACCAGCATATCCGCCCCCGAAAACAGGCGGTTATCGATACGATCGGTTACCTGGTCTTTTTCTTCCCAGTAATGCTCATTCTCATTTATGCCGGAACAGAATTTGTAATCCAATCTTTTGAGATGGGTGAAAAATCCGGGTTAAGCCCCTGGAGACCCATTCTTTATCCTTTTAAAGCCGTTGTGGTGTTCGCTATTTTCCTGTTATTTCTCCAGGGCATTGCCGAATTCATCCGGAGCGCATCTTTGGGTATTCGGGGAAAAGATTCATGAGCTCAGAATATTTTTCTCTTCTGATGTTTCCAGTCATGATCGTCAGCGTTTTCGGGGGATTTCCCGTTGCCTTCTGTTTGATGGGTATTGCTCTGATCTTCGGAATTTTTGGATTCGGGTCGAGCCTTCCGCCAATGTTGATCCGACGGGTCTACGGGATGGCTGACAATTATGTCCTGGCCGCCGTTCCCCTCTTTATCTTCATGGGGACCATGCTCGAACGTTCTGGGATCGCCAAAAGACTATTTGAAGCCATCAGCATCTGGACCGGCCGTCTGAAGGGGGGGTTGGCCATTTCGACCATATTGATGTGCACCATCATTGCCGCCTGCACCGGGATCATCGGAGCCTCCGAAGTCATGGTTGGAGTGATGGCTATCCCGGCCATGCTCAAGCGCAATTATGACCACCCCCTCATCTGCGGGACAATTTGCGCCGGAGGCGCCCTAGGAACTCTCATCCCACCGAGCGTTGTGACCGTTGTTTATGGTCCGGCAGCGGGTCTATCCGTTGGCCGGCTCTTGATTTCCACCATCTTCCCTGGATTGCTCCTATCCACCATTTACATTACCTACATCGCCATAAGGTCCAATATAACTCCAGACTTTGCGCCAGCGATTCCTCCTGAGGAAACCAGGATTCCTCTCAAGCAAAAACTTATCATCACGGCAACGGGCATGGTTCCTTCTCTGGCCCTGATTTTTTCAGTCATGGGAAGTATCGTCCTCGGCTTGTCCCCGCCCACTGAGGCCGCGGCCCTGGGGGCATTCGGCAGCATCATCCTAACTATTGCCTATGGAAATTTCACCCTGCAGGCTGTGAAAGAAACCGTCATCCAGACCTTGAGAATCTCCAGCATGATGATGATCATCCTGGTCGGAGGCTCCATGTTCAGTGGCGTTTTTTTGGGCATGGGCGGAGGAGAGGCTACGGAAAAAATATTGGCCGCTCTACGTCTGAGCCCATGGGCAGTATTGGTCCTCTTCCTTCTCATCATTTATATCGCCGGGTTCATCCTCGACTGGGCCAGCATCCTGCTCGTCTTCGTACCCATCTTTTCCCCGATTATTGCTAAACTGGGCTTTGACCCGATCTGGTTCGGCACCCTTTTCATCATGATGATCCAAACTTCTTACCTGACTCCACCCATGGCGCCGGCCATCTTCTACCTGAAGGGGATTGCCCCGCCAGAAATAACCACCAATGAGATTTTTAGAGGGATTGTGGCCTACATGTTTCTTCAGCTCGTTGGGATTGCCATTGTAACCATGTTTCCCCAGATTGCTCTCTGGTTGCCGGATAAGCTCATCCGCTGGTAAAAATTTTGAGGAGATTTTCCCATGATGACCCATAAAGAACGCATGCTCAAAGCGGCCCGGGGAGAATGGGCCGATCAGCTTCCCTGGGTCCCGCGCATCGACCTCTGGCACAACTCCAATTCCATGAGGAGAACACTCCCTGCGCCATTCAAACAGAGCGCCTCTTTGGATGAGGTCGCGGATTATCTCGGTGGAGGTTACCATAAAATTGTCCCTGAATTCCTGAATGTCCGCTCCCCAGAGGATAACATTGACCGGGGTTTGGGTGTTTACCGCCTTTGGGGGATGGCCTACAGACCGGAGTTGGTCGGAGTGGAAAGGGAAGTCAAAAAGGAAGGGGATGCTACCTATGTGACCTATCATACACCTTTAGGAACAGTCTCCTGCAAAATCCTTTATACCGAAGAGATGAAGCGGGCGGGAGCTTCCATTACCTGGATCTCGGAGCATGTCATTAAAGAACCAAAGGACTACAAAACCGTGGGTTACATATTCAAAAACATGAAGGTTCATCCTGACTATGGCAATTATCTGGAGTATCAGAAAAAGGTTGGAGATAAAGGATTCGCCGCGGCCTTTGCCAACCTCTCCGCCAGCCCCCTGCACCATATCATGAAAGAATTTTTTGATGCCACCCGGTTCTATCTCGAGATGTACGACCACCCGAAAGAGATGCGCCAGCTTTGCGAAGATATGGAACCGTATTTCGACCAGATCTTCCGGGTCCTGGCTGATTCACCAGCCGAAGTCATCTTTTCCGGTGCCAATTACGACGAGATGATCACCTACCCTCCCTTCTTCCGGGATCATATCATGCCCCACCTCCAGAAACTGGCGGACTTGCTTCATCCCAGGGGGAAGCTGCTTCTTTGCCACTGCGATGGGGAAAACAAAGGTCTGCTCGACCTCATCCGGGAGAGCGGGATGGACATCGCCGAGGCCATCTGCCCTCAACCTATGACCAAAGTCACGATCGGCGAAGTGAAAAAGGCCTTCCAGGGAAAGGTTACCATTTTTGGGGGAGTTCCCTCCGTGGCCCTTCTGGAGGAGAGTATGTCCGATGAGGAATTTAAGAAGTTTATGAAAAACCTTTTTTCTGAGATCGCCCCGGGAGATCGATTTATCCTTGGGGTAAGCGACACCACGCCACCAGATGCCAAATTCGAAAGGCTACTGCGGATCACCGAGATGGTCCAGGAATGGGGAAAAATGCCGATGAAGGTCTAATCACAAAAACAAATCCGCATATCGAATACCGAAATTCGAAATGAAAAACCGCCGAACATATTAAACCACAGAGAACGCAGAGGAATGGAGGACGAAAATGATCGACCAAGAAAAGTTTTACAAGGCTCTCTCGGAAGGGAGCATGGAAGGGGTGAAAAAATTGACCCAGGAGGCTCTCAATCGTGGAGAGTCGGCCGAGAGCATCTTGAGCCAGGGTTTGATCAAAGCCATGGATCAGATCGGGGTCAAATTCAAAAACTGCGAGATTTACATCCCCGAAGTGCTCATTGCCGCCCGGGCCATGCATGCCGGCCTGGGGGTTCTAAAACCCATATTGGCCAAATCGACCACTTCGACCACGGCCAAGATCGTTCTGGGAACGGTGAAAGGGGACCTGCACGACATTGGCAAGAATTTGGTGGGCATGATGTTGGAAGGAGGTGGATTTGAGGTCGTGGACATCGGCATCGATGCCCCTCCCGAGAAGTTCATCGAGGCAGCTAAGGAGCATGGAGCCAGGGTAATCGGCATGTCCGCTTTGCTCACGACGACGATGATGCAGATGAAGGCGACCATCGAAAAGGCCAAGGCTGCCGGCCTGAGCAGTCGCCTAAAGATTATGGTCGGGGGCGCACCGGTAACGGCAGAGTTCGCCAAACAGATTGGGGCAGATGGATACGCCCCCGATGCCGCCTCAGCCGTGGGTAAGGTCAAAGAGCTCTTAGGGATGATCTGAAGAAAGTCCTCCCAGCCAGTCGCCCGCAGGACAGCAGCAGGAGTTTGGATGGGAATTAGAAGGAAAAGCATTTCCAAGAGTAGGAGTGCCCTCTGATGACCCATAAAGAACGCATGCTCAAAGCGGCCCGGGGAGAATGGGCAGACCAGCTTCCTTGGGCTCCGCGGATTGATCTCTGGTACAAGGCCAACTCTTACCGGGGTGCGTTGCCGCCAAAATACCGCAGAGGTGCTTCCCTTGACGAAATCGCGGACGATATCGGAGGCGGGTATCACAAAATCGTTCCGGAATTTCGCAGGGCCCCGGGGGATGACCTGGACCGGGGTCTGGGCCTCTTTCACCTGCGAGGAAGCGTTTACCGCCCAGAGTTGGTCGGAGTGGAAAGAGAAGTCAAGGAAGAGGGAGACGCTACCAGGGTCACGTACCACACTCCTGTCGGGTCCGTCTCCTGCAAGATTCTTTACACTGAGGAGATGAGACGGGCCGGAATTTCTATATCCTGGGTTTCGGAGCACGTTATCAAAGACCCCAGGGATTATAGAATCGTGGGCTATATTTTTAAGAATATAAAGATCCACCCCGATTATGCGAACTACCTGGAATTTCAGAGGCGGGTTGGGGATAAAGGGTTTGCCGCCGCTTTTGGGAATAATGCGGCCGGGCCCATGCAGCATATCATGCGAGATTTTCTCGACGCCACGAAGTTTTACCTGGAGATGTACGATCATCCCCAGGAGATGCGGCAGCTCTGCGAGGATATGGAGCCTTATTTCGATCAGCTCTCCCGGGTGATTGCCAATTCTCCCGCTGAAGTGATTATCTTCGGGGCCAATTATGACGAAATGATCACTTATCCTCCTTTTTTTAAAGATCACATTCTGCCCTACCTCCGGAGATTTGCCGATTTTTTCCATGCGAAAGGGAAACTTCTGCTCTCTCATTGCGACGGGGAAAATCAGAGTCTTTTAGACTTGATTGCCAACAGTGGGATGGACATCGCGGAAGCCATCTGCCCCCAACCCATGACCAAGGTGACCATCAGCGATGTGAAGAAAGCGTTCAAGGGAAAAGTTACCATCTTTGGCGGGGTCCCTTCGGTGGCCCTTCTCGAAGAGAGCATGTCCGATGCTGAGTTCGAAAAATTCATGAAGAATTTATTCCGGGAGATCGCTCCGGGGGACCGCTTCATCCTGGGGGTCGCCGACACCACGCCTCCCGACGCCAGGTTTGAAAGGCTCTTTCGGATTACCGAGATGGTCGAAGAGTGGGGGAAACTGCCGATGAAAGGATAATATCCACTACACAGCAGAGTTCACAAAGAAAAAGATGAAGAGGAAGGGGTGGCAGATTAGCAGCTCTGCCGCGCTGTGCTTTCTGTGGTTAGACATCTCTGCATATTCTCATCGGGCATTTTTCCAAAATGCCTGAAAATAAAAGACTCGCGACGAGGAGGGAAAAAATGAAGCGCCACAGCCTTTTAGCAATGGGACTTTTCCTGGGGATTTTCCTGGCAACCCTGTTCGTCCCCGCACTCCCCACCGGAGCACAGCAGCCCGAGTTCAAACTGCGCTTCGGGGGGTCAGACCCGGGGAGGGGACTGCTCGACCGGAGCACCTCTATGTTCGTGGAACTCAGCGAGAAGAAATCGAACGGCCGCATCAAGTGGGACTATTTCTGTTGCGACCAGCTGGGCGGTGACATTGCCCAGATCGAGCAGATGATGGCCAACTCCATCCAGGGTTATGGCGATGTGCTCGACTGGTGGGCCAATTGGGTAAAGGACTTTTCCATCTTTGGCTGGAGTTTCACCTTCCGGGACAGCGACCACTTTGCCAAATTCCTAGAGTCACCGGCGTTTAAAGAGATGACCGAGAAGCTCCGCAAGCAAAACGGGCTGCGCATCCTGGCCGCCGGACCGGCCGAGTCGCGGATGCTATTCGTGAAGAGACCGGTCACGAAGCTGGACGACATGAAAGACATGAAGATGCGCGTGCCGGAAATCAAGGCCTACCTTATGGTCTGGGAGGCGCTGGGGACGAAACCGAGCCGGGTGACCTGGGGAGAGATCTACCTGGCATTGAAAACGGGCGTCGTGGAGGCAGCCGAGGGTCCGATATCCGCGGCCTACGGCGCAAAATTTCATGATGCGGCCCCCTATGGGTACCTCACCAACCACATCATCTCAAGCGTTCATATTACGATGAACGAAAAAACCTACCAGAGTCTGCCCCCCGATCTGCGAAAGGTTGTGGAGGATGCGGCCCGGGAGGTAGTAACCTATGCCCGGGGAGAGGCCAGGAAAGTGTCCGAGGAAACCATCGCCAAGATGAAGGCGGAGGGAGCCAAGATCTCCACGCTCGACACTGGTCCCTTCAAGGCCCGACTGCAGGCAGCGGTGACCAAGGCGGAGGCCGAGGGACTCTGGACGACAAAAGGCCTCTGGCAGAAAGTCCAGGAAATCAAATAGCCGGCCTGGAAATATGGAGAGGTTCTTAAAGGGTTATAGATGGCTCCTCGGCCGGATCGGCCTTCTTGAACGAGGCATAGGGATTTTCCTGCTGGCCCTCATCTCAGGCTGTATTTTCGCCCAGGTGGTCTCCCGCTACATCTTTGGTCTTCCCCTGGTATGGGTTGAAGAGCTATCCACCTACGCCTTCATCTGGGGTTCGTTCATCGGGGCAAGCCTAGGGCTGAAACAGAAACGCCACATCAAGATCCTTTCCTTCGTGAGCCGACTTTCCGCGAAACGCCAGCTCATATTCCAGGGGGTCGCGGATGGGGTGATCACCGGTTTTTGTCTGCTCCTTGTGGTCAATGGTTTCAAGGCCATGGCCATCTTTGAATGGAGCCAGCGGACCATCGCTTTGCCCATTGAGCTTCCCCGTTGTCTCTTCTACTCTACGCCGCTGATCTTGGGGACCTGCTCGATGGCGCTCACCACTGCCCATGACTTACTCTTGGTTCTCTCAGGTAAAGGTAGCATCGGCGTGGGGAAAGACGAGGCAAATCTGTGATCCTGGCGGTTCTCTTCTTTTCCTTCCTCGTCCTGATTGCGATTGAAATCCCCATTGCCTTCGCCCTGGGGTTTTCGAGTCTCATTTACCTCTTGCTCGAAGGCCGGACGCCTTTGGTCATCCTGGTTCAAAAAATGACTTCCGGCCTCGACAGCTTCCCGTTCCTTGCCCTGCCGCTTTTTGTCCTCGCCGGCAACATCTTCAGCCGCGGCGGCATTGCCCGGCGCATTTATGACTTCGCCCGGGCTCTTGTGGGTCATGTGACCGGCGGGCTTGCCCATGTCAATGTGCTGGGGTCGATGATCTTCGCGGGTATGTCCGGCACCGCCCAGGCCGATGCCGCCGGACTCGGGATCATCGAGATTGAGGAGATGAGGCGCGACGGCTTCGACCCGGCCTTCGCCGCGGCCGTCACTGCGACTTCAGCCATCATCGGCCCCATCATCCCTCCGTCGGTCATCATGGTAATCTTCGCAATGCTGACCGAGGTCTCTGTCGCCAGCCTGTTCCTCGGAGGCTTCATCCCGGGGATCATCATGGGGTTCTCGCTCATGGGCATGGTCTTCTGGCTGGCCGTGACTGGCCGTGTATACGCCCCCCACCTTCCCCGCCAATCCTTTCGGGTTGTCTGGCAGACTTTCTGGGGTGCCTTCCCTGCGCTCGTCGCCCCCATATTTCTGACCGGCGGGATGTTGATCGGAGTGGCCACCCCAACAGAACTCGGGGCCATCGTCGTGGTTTATGGGATAGTCCTGGGCTTCATTTACAAGGAGCTGACCATCCGGGAACTTCTCAACATCTTCGCCGAGTCGGCCGTAGCCTATGGCATCCTCGTCTTCATCATCTCGGTTGCGTTCCCCTTCGGCTGGCTTGTGGCCATCAATCAAGTCCCTGCCGTAGTCGCCCAGTGGCTACTCTCCATCACGGCCAACAAATGGCTGATTCTTCTTTTGATCAATGTAGCCCTGCTCATTGCCGGCTGCTTCATGGAGACGACGGCGATCCTGGTGATCAGCGTACCGGTCCTCTTCCCGCTGGTCACACGGCTCGGCGTTGATCCGGTGCATTTCGGCCTGGTCATGATCATCAACCTCTTGATCGGTACCTGCACCCCTCCCTTCGGCATCTGCCTCTTCATCACCATGCAGATCGCCCAGGTTCCCTTTTCAGCCGTCGTCCGGGCCGTCCTCCCCTTCCTGATCCCCATGATCGTGGCCCTTCTGCTGGTTACCTACATACCTCAGCTCGTCCTCTTTTTGCCCAACCTGTTTAAATAAGGAATCTCCCTGGTCTCCGCGTCTCCGTGTCTCCCCGTCCCCCCGTCCCCGCGTCTCCATATCCC
>CAYQWO010000026.1:13734-16196 GCA_964421095.1 uncultured Syntrophaceae bacterium | reverse complement strand
CGGAGCGGGAAAAGCCATTTTGCTCTGGAGTTGGCCCAAAATTTCCCTGGCCCGAAGGCCTACCTGGCCACGGCCCAGGCCCTCGATCAGGAGATGGCCGAACGCATCCAGTGGCACAAGAGAAATCGACCCAAAGATTGGGAAAGCCTCGAAGAACCCCTGCGGGTGGCCGAAATTCTCAAGGAAAAGGGAGATCGTTTTAGCCTCATTCTTATGGATTGTTTGACCCTGTGGATCTCCAACGGCCTGATGGCCAATTGGACCGACAAGAAGATTCTCCAAGAGGCAGATCGATTACTTAAAGTCTGCCGGGGGACAAAGTGCTCTTTGATTATCGTCAGCAATGAGGTGGGCATGGGAATTGTTCCGGATAACCCGGCGGCCAGAATTTTTCGCGATCTCAGCGGGCGAATCCATCAGAAGATCTCCCGACAAGCAGATGAGGTTTATTTCATGGTGAGCGGACTTCCGCAAAAGCTGAAGGGGCTCTGACCGGAATGGAAGAGAAACTAAAACAGAGACTGTCTTCGATTCAGCCAATCAAAGAGGAATTTCTCTGCCGGGCTCAGGACCGGCTAAACAAGCTGACCAAACCATTGGGCAGCCTTGGACAGATGGAAGAGATCGCCAAGCGCTACGTGGCTATCGTCGAGAATTTAAGCCCAAAGGTAGATAAAAAGATCATATATACCTTTGCCGGAGACCATGGGGTGGTGGCCGAAGGTGTCAGCGCTTATCCCAAAGAAGTCACTCCTCAGATGGTTTACAACTTTCTCCGTCGAGGTGCTGGGATCAATGTCTTAGCCCGGCACGTGGGGGCGGAAGTGGTCGTGGTGGACATCGGCGTGGACCATGAGTTCCAGCCCGTCGAGGGGTTGATGATCCGGAAGGTGGCCCGGGGGACCAAGAATATCGCCCGGGGTCCAGCGATGTCCAGGGAACAGGCTCTGCATGCGCTTTTTGTAGGTCTGGAAATGGCCGACCACGCCAGGGAGCAAAACGCCAACCTCGTGGGCACCGGAGATATGGGCATTGGCAACACCACGCCCAGCAGCGCCATCCTGGCTACCCTAACCGGCCTTCCGGTGAGCCAGGTCACCCACCGGGGAACGGGGATCGATGATGCCACCTTGGAGCAGAAGATTCGGACGATTGAGAAAGCCATTGCCTGTAACCAGCCTGATCCAAAAGATCCGCTGGATGTTCTGGCCAAAGTTGGAGGTTTGGAGATCGCGGGCATTGCCGGACTGATCATTGGTTGTGCTGCTCACCGGGTTCCGGTAGTGGTCGATGGCTTCATCTCCACCGCTGGAGCAATGATTGCCGTAAGTTTAAACCCAGAGATCAAAGGCTACCTTTTCGCCTCCCATCAATCTGTCGAAGTGGGCCATCGGATCATGTGGGAATATATTGGGCAAAAGCCCATATTAAATTTATCCCTGCGCCTGGGCGAGGGCACCGGCGCGGCCCTGGCCATGTCCATCATCGAAGCCGCTGTTAAAATCTTGAACGAAATGGCCACATTCACCGCCGCAGGGGTATCGCAAGCAAAGTGATGAGCAGCTTCTCGCTGGCCTGGCAATTTTTAACCATTCTCCCCTGGAGGAAAAGCGGCATTGAGACCACCCCCCAGCTCTTGGGTCGGTCGATGGCTTATTATCCGGCGATTGGCCTTCTACTCGGCCTCATTCTCTGGGCGGCTCACTGGGCGCTTTATTTTTTTCTTCCCCGGGCCCTCTGCGACGGTTTGACCCTGCTGGCCCTCGTGATTCTCACCGGGGCTCTTCACCTGGACGGGCTGGCCGACACAATCGACGGACTGGCAACCGGAAAGGCACCCGCAGAGCGGTTGCGAATCATGAAGGACCACCGGGTGGGGGCCTTCGGAGTTGTGGGTTTGATATTGGTTCTGGGACTCAAGTTTTTGGCTCTCCATTCCCTGCACACTCAAGATGTGGGCAGGGCCCTATCGGTAGCTTTGACGCTCAGTCGCTGGTCCATGGTCCAATTAACCTACCGCGCCCCCTACGCCCGTCGGGAAGGAGGTTTGGGTCTCCCTTTCAAGGAAAACCTCAAGAAAAGGGAAGTGGTGATTGCCGCGATCAGTTCTTTGGCTGTCAGTTTCTTCATTTTACGGTTTTGGGGGGCAATGCTCTGGTTATTGTTGGGGATGGGCACCCTTTTGTTCCAATCTTTCTTCGAAAAAAAGATCGGGGGCATCACCGGGGACATCCTCGGCGCGGCGAATGAGACGAACGAAGTTTTGGCTTTAGTCCTGATTTGCGGATTTCTCCGCAGCGGTTTGGCCTTCTGACAAAGTCGTCACTGGGATTCGCGAGGTTTCACAGATGGATGCGGATCGAACGCGATTGTACCTGGCCCGCCATGGGGAGGTGGTCAATCATGGAGTCTATAATGGGCAGACCGACGTGGACATCACGGAAGTAGGCCTCTGGCAAATG
>CAYQWO010000026.1:12522-13634 GCA_964421095.1 uncultured Syntrophaceae bacterium | reverse complement strand
TGGATATGCGCAACCGAGCCATCCCCAAATTACAAGAGTTAATCGAACGTCATCGCGGGCAAGAATTTGCCCTGGTCTGCCACGGAGCTCTGAACCGAGTGATCCTGGCTGAGGCTCTCCATCTCCCTCTCGCCTACCTGTTGCGGATCGAGCAGGATTATGGATGTTTGAACATTATCGAATATTCAGCATCGTGGACGGTGGTGAAGTTGATCAATGGGTAGAAATATAATTGCGGATTGTGGATTACGGATTACGGAATATGCCCCCCCACCTTTCCCCTCCCCCTCGAGGGGGGAGGGACGGGGAGGGGGTGAAATCTGCAATTTCTTTCTTCTGATCCTTCTATTCCTGTTCATCGGCAGCAACTCGTATGGCGCCAATTTCACGGATGAAGTCGGGCGCAAGGTGGAATTGTTAGCCCCACCTCAGCGCCTCGTATCTGTGGCTCCCAGTGTCACGGAAGTTCTCTTCGCCCTTGGCCTTGGAGAAAGGGTGGTGGGGGTGAGCACATATTGTAACTATCCCCCGGAGGCTCTAAAAAAAGAAAAGGTGGGGGGTTACATCACTCCCTCTGTGGAGAAGATCATCGCCTTGAGGCCGGATTTGGTCATCGGGACGGCCGATGGGGATTTGAAGTCCTTGGTCAACAAACTGGCCAGCTTGGGAATTCCGGTTTACATCACCAACCCCCGGAGCGTGTCAGGAGTGATAACCTCCATTCTGCACATCGGAGAAGTGACCTTCTCCCAATTGGCCGCCAAGAGAGTCGTTGATTCCATGGAAAGAAAGATGGAAACGGTCAGGGAAAAGGTTCAAGGAAGACCCCGGCTCCGGGTCCTGCACGTCCTGGCCTACGATCCGCTGATCAGCTCCGGGAAGGGAACATTTGGGGACGATCTGATCCGCCTCGCCGGGGGAACAAATGTAGCGCAAAGCGCGCAGGGGAAACACCCCCGATATAGCATGGAAGAAATGATCGCCCGCAACCCCGAGGTGATCATCCTTTCTTCCATGAAGTCGAAAGATCCATTGGCCGACCAACGGCAATGGTGGGAGCGCTGGAAAGAGATTTCCGCGGTGCGCTTCGGCCGGATATACGTCATCGACTC
>CAYQWO010000026.1:7433-12422 GCA_964421095.1 uncultured Syntrophaceae bacterium | reverse complement strand
TCTGGATGGTCTTCCTTTCCGGCTGCTTGGCTGGGGTAGGGATAGTGGCCGTCTCTATGGGAGCGGTTTCGATTCAACCATCCAAGACTGGCGCCATTTTACTCCACCATTTTTTAGGCCTCGGATCTGCCGCCGAATGGACAGCCAGCGATACCTCCATTATTCTGGACCTTCGCCTGCCCCGGACGATTTCCGGTGTTCTGGTGGGAGCTGCCCTGGCCACGGCTGGAGCCGTTCTCCAGGCTCTCCTGCGCAATCCTCTGGCAGACCCATTCGTTCTGGGCATCTCCAGCGGAGCCTCCGTGGGCGCTGTGCTGGCCATCCTCTTTGGGCTCGGCTCGACTTTTTTCGGCGGGTATGCCGTCCCCGCCTCTGCTTTCGGGGGAGCCCTGATGACGCTACTGATTGTCTATTCGATTGCCCGCGTGGAGGGACGCATTCCCACGCAGACGATGCTCCTGGCCGGAGTCATCGTCAGCTCGTTCTTTTCGGCCATCATCATGTTTTTGATTTCGGTGACCAGCGACGAGCACATATTCAATGTGACCTTCTGGCTGATGGGCAACCTGGAATACGCCGCTTCCCGGGCCCTGGGAGTGATTTTTCCCTATCTCCTGGTGGGGGGAGCTGTCCTTTTTTTTCTGGCCAAAGACCTCAATCTCCTGGCGTTGGGGGAAGAGACAGCTTCGGAGCTGGGGGCAGAAGTGGAAAGGGTAAAGAAGACAGCCTTTGTTTTTGCTTCCCTGATTACGGGCGCCGTGGTCTCAGTCAGCGGTTTGATCGGCTTCATCGGGCTAATAGTTCCCCATATTGTGCGGCTGATCTGGGGTCCCGACCACCGTTTCCTTCTCCCCGCGTCCGCCCTGATCGGAGCCATGCTTCTGGTTATGGCCGACATGATTGCCCGAACAGTCCTGGCGCCTGCGGAGATTCCCGTGGGAGTGGTCACGGCCATGGGAGGGGCTCCCTTTTTTATCTATATTCTCAGGAAAAAAGGACATGCCCTCTATCATTAGGATGGAAGAGCTGGATTTCCGTTACCCGAAGCGGGGGGTATTCTCCAGGTTAACTCTATCCCTGGAGGAGGGGGAGATCCTCGGCCTGCTTGGACCCAACAGTTCCGGCAAGACCACTCTGCTCAAGTTAATGGATGGCCTGCTGCAGCCCCAGCAAGGGAGGGTTCTGCTACAGGAGAAAGACCTGAAGGAACTTCCCCGTTCCCAAGTGGCCCGGAGTATTGCCGTCGTTCCCCAGGAAATGGAAGTCCCCTTTTCTTTCACCGTCGGTGAAATCGTCCTGATGGGCAGAGCGCCTTATCTGGGACGATTCGGTTGGGAGAAGCGGAGAGACTTGGAAATCGCCCGCGAAGGAATGGCCCTCACCGACGTATCCGAACTGGAAGACCGGCCTTTCCTGGAATTGAGCCAGGGCGAAAAACAACGCGTGTTGATGGCCCGGGCTTTGGCGCAGGAGCCCAGGGTGATCCTCCTTGACGAGCCCACTTCCCATTTAGACATTAACCATCAGGTAGAAATGCATGAGCTGATCCGGAGATTAAACATCGAGAAGAATCTTACGGTCATGAACATTTCCCATGATTTGAACCTGGCGGCGGAGTATTCCCATCGAATCGTTCTGCTGCACCGGGGCTCAATTTTTTCGATGGGGACTCCTTCCGCCGTGATTACCGAGGAAAATATCCGTCGGGTCTATGAAACCACAGTCATGGTCGAGAAAAATCCCGTAACCGGAGCCCCACGGGTTACACCAGTCGGAAAGGCGAGGCCTCAAAAAGCTGGGCCGCAAAAAACGATCCATATCATTTGTGGTGAAGGAAGTGGCGTGGATTCGGCCCGGCGCCTGCTCCTGCGCGGATACCGAGTTTCTCTGGGCGTGCTGAATATCGGTGATACGGACCAGAAGATCGGAAAGACTCTGGGGTTAGTCATGGTTGTGGAGGAACCTTTTTCTCCGATTTCCGAGCGCGCGTACAGGGAAAATCAGACTTTGATAGCGAAGGCTGACCTCATCGTCATCGAGCGATTTCTCGTGGGCAAGGGAAACTTGGCCAACCTGCAGGCAGCCATCGCGGCCCTGCGGCAGGGGAAAAGGGTGATCGTTTTGGAGAATGACCTGGAATACGATTTCACTGCTGGAGAAGCCAAGGCGTGTTACCAGCGCCTGAGAGAGGGAGGGGCGGTGTTCATCCCGGACCACTCCCGATTATTAGAGGAGGTAGAGAAAGTTTTGCGCTGAGAGTTCGATGGAAGGTGGTGCGATTCCACCGCTGCCCCGCAACTGTGATGGGAACGAAACCCACAAGAAAAACAGCAATCAGCTATCAGCATTCAGCGATCAGCAAAAAATTTATGCTGAACGCTGACAGCTGACGGCTGATAGCTGCTTTTCCGCCACTGGGCATGGCCCGGGAAGGCGTGGAGAGTAGGGAGCCCTGAGCCAGGAGACCTGAACTTTTCGGAGAAGCTTTCGAACCTTTCGCGGGAAAGGAGAAGCAAAAATGAAAAAGGTGGCCAGAGGATGTTTTTTGGTCTTGGGGGTATGGGGCTTGATTTTCGCAGAGCAAAGCGCCTGGAGCGCAGAGGTAGAGCTGGGGCAGGTGGTCGTTACGGCTACCCGGACCGAGGTGGAAATCAGCGACTCCCCGCAGTCGATCAGCGTCATCACAAAGGAAGAGATCCGGAGCACGCCCGATCGGACCATCCCCGAGATCATCCAGCGGGCGGCCGGGGTGCAGGTGACCCAGTACGGGCCGATGGGTTCGACTTCTTCTGCCCAGATTCGCGGGTCAGAGTCGGAGCAGGTCTTGATCATGATTAATGGCCGGCGCATCATCGATGCCCAATCAGGGAAGTTCGACCTGAGCAACCTGCCTTTGTCCAGGGACGAAATCGAGCGCATCGAAGTGCTCCGGGGCGGCGCTTCCGCCCTTTATGGGGCCGATGCCATGGGCGGGGTGATCAATATCATTACCAAATCTCCAACCAAGGAGCCCTACGCCCGCGTTTCCTCGTCCTTCGGACGGTTCGGCACCCAGGAGTACTCCCTGAGCCACCGCTGGAAGCCAGGTCCCCTTGGCTACGGCTTGTTTGCCTCCCGGGGAAGATCCGACGGGTATCGTCCTAACAGCGATTACGACTCTTGGGTCCTCGGCGGGGACCTCTATTTCGATCTTCCCTGGAAAGGGGAACTCAAGATTTCTGCCCGGAACATTCAAAAGGAGATCGGCCTTCCCGGATCGATCACCTTCTCCGATCCGGATGACCGCCAGAAGGATAATCTGACCCAGCTTGATCTGAATTACCGGGACAAGATCGGTTCAGCCTTGACCCTGAATTTCAGGGGATGGCAGAATATCTACCGGCGGACGTTCGACCCGGGAACCCAGGGATTCCCGGGGCTGCCGTCATTGCATAAAAATTATGCTACCGGGGGAGACCTCCAAGTGAACTCTGCCATCGGGAATGCCCATCTCCTAACCGGCGGGGTGGAAGCGATCCAGGACCGCGTCAACAGCACTGACTCAGGCATCCACCAGGCTACCCGGGGAGCCCTATACGTCCAAGATGAAATCGAGGTCGTCAAGCCGCTCACGGCAACTCTTGGCCTCCGCTACGATTATCACTCCGTTTATGGCGAGCAGCTCAACCCGCGGGCCGGACTGCTCCTGCGGTTGCCCGGGGAAATCCGCATTCGGGCCTCTGTAGCCCGTTCCTACCGGGCGCCGACTTTTGACGAGCTTTACTGGCCGGCGAGGATCTATCCAGGGATTTATGGGGAAGCAGGAAATCCCAATCTTCAGCCGGAGAAGGCCTGGTCCTATGAACTGGGAGGGGAAAAGAAATTCGGAGACCTGGCCACCTTCAAAGTCGCCGGCTTTTACCGGGATGTTACGGACCTCATCCGCTGGGTGCAGGGGACTGACTTGGTATGGCGCCCCACCAACGTCCAGACGGCGCGTATCTGGGGCGGGGAAACGGAGCTGGTTTTCTACCCCTGGAAGGGCCTGGCGATTCCGCTGAACTATTCCTATCTTTATCCCCGCGATGAGAGTACTGGAGAACCGATTTCGAATAAGCCGCAACATATCGTCAATGCTGGGGTGGACTACCTTACCCCCTTCGGCCTCAAAGCCAGCCTGAAGGGTCGGTATGTGCAGCACTGGGTAAATAGCACTTCAACCCTGAACCGGGATTATTTTGTGGTCGATGCCCGTCTGGCTTACGAATTCAAGATCTACCAGAAGTTTAAAGGGGAAGGCTTTGTCAGCCTGACCAATGCCTTGAATCGAGATTATCAGATTACCCAGGGCTACCCCATGCCCCCGCAGTCAGTTAATGGAGGAGTCTCCTTCGCCTTCTGAAAAGATAATTCTTCACCACGGAGCACGCAGAGATCGCAGTTCTCAGCATGCTCTGTGGTAAATGGTTTTTATGAAGCGCTTCTTTTTCTTATCGATCTTCTTACATGGAGCTCTGCTCCTGCTTCTCTTCTCCTGGGAAATTCCTCTGGCCAATAAATTTTTGCCAAAGGGTCTCATTCAAGTCTCTTTGATCGAGAAGATTGAAGAGAAAAACCCCCGGAAGTCCCCACTCTCTATTCTTAAGGTACCGGAGAAAGTCAAGATGCCGGAGAAAAAAGAAGTTCTCCCGGCCCCTGAAAGAATAGAGGTCAGAAGCGAAGAAAAGAGAGAGGAAAAGATAGAAAAGATAGAACAAGCTCTGCCGATCTTGAAGGAAGAGAGGCTGAAGGACGAGGTAGAAGTTCCTTCAGAGAATAAGCCTTTAAAATCCCAGGTCGAGGAGCCTTTGGTGGCCCAAGCGAAGACCGTGCTGCAGTCCCAAGAAGGCGGCAGTCCTGAGGCGTTGCCACCATTGCCCAAGGGGAAGCTGGGTTCCGGAGCAAAGGAGGGTTCGGGGACCACTTTTTTAGCTTCCGCGGCCTCCGGCGGGGGAGCCGAAGGGATTGGCC
>CAYQWO010000026.1:6171-7333 GCA_964421095.1 uncultured Syntrophaceae bacterium | reverse complement strand
CTTTAATGATCCAGGGAACTGGCTCTTTCGTGGGCAAAAGTATCATCGTCGCCGGCCTGTGCCGCTTGCTCCGGCAGGATGGTTTCAGGGTGGCCCCTTTTAAAGCCCAAAACATGGCCCTTAATTCTTTTATCACCCCAGAAGGAGGGGAGATGGGCCGGGCCCAGGTGGTGCAGGCCGAGGCTGCTGGGCTTGAACCCCATGTGGATATGAACCCCATCCTTCTCAAGCCGAACACAGACATCGGTGCTCAGGTCATCCTTCAGGGGAAAGTATTCGCCAACATGAATGCTAGCGAGTATCACCGCTTCAAGAAAAAGGCACTCACGGCTGTCCTGGAGAGTTACGGGCGATTGTCCCAACAGTACCAGGTGATCATCATCGAAGGAGCGGGAAGCCCGGCAGAAATCAACCTGCGCGAAGGGGACATCGCCAACATGGGAATCGCGGAAGCGGTGGACGCTCCGGTGCTCCTGGTGGGAGATATCGACAAAGGGGGAGTCTTTGCTTCCCTGGTCGGAACTCTGGAGCTCTTGAGCGTTGCGGAACGGAGAAGGATCAGGGGTTTCATCATCAATAAGTTCCGCGGGGATCTGAGTCTACTGACGCCCGGCCTGGAGTTTTTGGAAAAAAAGACCGGCGTTCCTGTGCTGGGCGTCATTCCCTATCTCCAGGGCCTCTATCTGCCCGAAGAGGATGGCGTTGCCCTGCAGAAAATTTCTGCCCACCATGAAGAGCAGGTGAACATTGCCGTCCTGTACCTTCCCCACATATCGAATTTTACCGACTTCGATCCTTTAGAATATGAGCCGGACGTTAATCTGAGGTATGTGCAGCCAGGACAGAGAATCGGAGATGCAGATGCGATCATTCTGCCCGGCTCGAAGAATACCATCGACGATTTTCTCTTTCTAAAAAAAGAAGGTTATGCCGATGAGGTCCTAAAGCTGCGTCAGTTGGGGAGGATGGTAGTGGGGATTTGCGGCGGCTATCAGATGCTGGGCAGGACTGTCCGCGACCCTTTGGGCATGGAAACTTCATGGGGAGAAATTGCAGGGCTGGGTCTGCTTGACGTCGAAACGATACTCCAGAAAGAGAAGATGACTTTCCAGGTAAAAGCCATTCCCCTGAACGGTCCGCTGGCCGCGCAGAAAGAAACTCT
>CAYQWO010000026.1:0-6071 GCA_964421095.1 uncultured Syntrophaceae bacterium | reverse complement strand
TCAACACGCTGGACTCCATGGTCGGGTATAAGAACGAGCGCTACGGCAACATCGGCTGGGCCTCGGCGAAGTTAGATGACGTGGCAAATTTTATCCCCGCCCGGCTTTCTGGGTTGAGCATCGTCCTCTCCTCTTTTCTGCTGCGCAAACCCTGGAGGAATTCCCTGGGGATTTTGTGGCGAGACCGCAGGAGGCATGAAAGTCCGAACAGTGCCTGGCCAGAAGCCGCCATGGCCGGTGCCTTGGGAGTTCAGTTGGGAGGTTTGAACTATTATTTTGGCCAGCCCAGCCTGAAGCCCTTCCTCGGGGACCGCAAAAAAGACATTGACCGTAGAGATGTGCGGGAGTCCTGGAAGATCCTGTATCTTTCCTCTTTTTGCATGCTCCTTTTCTCCCTTCTGCTAAGCTGGGCCGTAGGAGACTTTTTCTGTTTGCGATAATTGCCCCTTTGTGGTTAAATTCTTAATATTAACCGTAGAGTACGCTGAGACCGCCGCGGAATGAATAAAATATGCGCTCTCTGCGGTGCAGGGAGATTCTTTTGAACAAAATCCACGGTGGCAACATATATGAAATCGCCAGGCAATCGGGTCTGCCCCTGGAAAAGATCATCGATTTTAGCGCTTCCATCAATCCTCTCGGGCTCTCCAAAAGAGCTGTAAAGAAGCTCAAAGAGAGCCTTCCAGTAGTTCTTCACTACCCCGATCCGCTTTATTCCGACCTGACCCAGGCCCTGGCCGGATTCCATAAACTTGAGGCCAGCCAGATCCTGGCTGGCGCTGGCGCTACGGAGTTCATTTATACCATTCCGCGCGTTCTCAAGGCTCAAAAGGCTCTCATCGTGACCCCGGCCTTCAGCGAGTACGAAAACAGCCTGGAAAGTTCAGACTCCGGGTGCAAGATTCATTATTTTGAGACGAAAGAGGAAGATGGCTTTGAACTCAGCGTGGAGAGCCTTCTCTTCGTCCTCACTCAAGGTTACGATGCCCTCTATATTAGCAATCCCAGTAACCCTGCCGGGATTCTAACGGAGAGGAAGGAGCTCCGAAAAATCTTGGCGCAGGCTGAACGGGAGAAAGTCTGGTTCATCCTGGACGAGGCTTTCATCGACTTCCAGGAAGAGGAATCATTAAAGGCGGAGACGGCGTCCTCTCCCCGGCTCATTGTGCTGAGGTCCTTGACGAAGTTTTTTGCCTTGCCTGGCCTGCGGGTGGGCTACATGATTTCCAACCCGGAAGTCATCCAAAAATTCCGTCAGCATAAAGAGCCCTGGTCCGTGAATGCCCTGGCCCAGCTCGCCGCCATAGAGAGCCTGAGAGACAGAGATTACATTACCCGCACGAGGAAATTCATCGAATTAGAGCGTGACCGTTTAACGCATGATCTCCGATCCATTCCTGGATTTATCCCTTATCCCGGCGCAGCCAATTACCTCCTGGTTCAAATACATCCTTCCCTAAACCTCACCGCCGCCGACCTGCGAGAAAGACTGATTCTCCATGGGATTCTCATCCGCGACTGCCATTCTTTTCACCATATCGGTCCCTACTTTTTCCGGGTTGCCGTCCGCAGCCGCAGGGAGAATCGCTTGCTGCTCAAAGCTTTGCGCCAGGTGGGGCAGGAAATCACTCGGAAGTCCAAGGAACAGAATTCAGAATAGAAAAACGATCTGGCTGCTGCTCTATTCTGGCCGCCGGGCTCCGATATCTGAGTGAGCTGGGGAGAATGCTCTGCGAATTAGAAAGACATTTATTTCTGCAATCTTCAAAATTTTTCTTGACTTTTATGAATAGTATTTAGTATTACTCGTTATCGATTTTTTCTAAAATGGCCTGCAAAATTTTTTCGTTTGTTGTAAAAGACACTCGGTTTTGGTTACGGAGAGGCAGAGGCAGCCTTGCGCAATTTCCTAATCACTGAGCCAAGGGAGTAGCAGATCCATGTGGGAAACCCTGCAAGTCGTGCTCATCTATTCTTTCGTCCTGGGGTCCCTTTACCTTTTGGTTTCCTTGGGATTCTCCATCATCTGCGGCGTGCTGAGAATCTTCCACCTGGGATATGCCTACCTCTTTACTTTAACCGTCTACGTCACCTGGATGTTCATGAAAGAGTTTGGCTTAGGGCTGATCCCCTCCATTCTGGGCATGGTGGGGGTTCAATTTTTCATCTCTTATCTCCTTTATAAAGGAGTAATCAAGAAATACGTGGCCCATGAGGAGATCCTCCTCACGGGACTTTTACTTGTATCGATCATCGTAGAGCAGGGGGTCAATTACCGCTACCCAATCCAGGCCGGGGTATTCATTCAGACCACCCTGATCGAAGGAAGCTCCCAGATCGGGGCCACTTTGATTTCCAATCAGTTGCTGGTGGGAGCAGGGATCGCCATTCTCCTCACCATTCTTTTTATCCTTTTCTTCCTCAAGACCAAGACGGGACTGGCGGTGCGCGGTCTCTCCCAGGATCTTTACAGCAGCCGACTCATCGGGATTAACATTGAAGCCCTGTATACCTTCACAATGTTCCTAGTTCTGATTCCCGTCATCATCGGCACGCTCATCGTGTCCCCGGCCTGGGCAGTTGATCCGGGCATGGGTTCGCTCTATTTGACCACGGCCATCTTAGTTTCCATTCTTGGGGGCCTGGGGAACATAAAAGGAACCATCATCGCCAGTTATCTCATCGGGCTGACCCATTCCGCTATGTCCTTTGTGGTGGGGGAGCCCCGATTCATGAATCTTTCAGCTCTGGTATTGGTGATGGTAATCCTGATGGTGAGACCGCAAGGAATTGCCAAGAGCGAGGCGTTATGGTAGACCTGGAAATCAGAAGAGACCGCATCATCATCCGGTACAAAGGCAAGAAGTGGGACTGGATGCTGGAGCCCAGATATTGGCGAAATGCCATCATCTGGACATGCTTTCTGGCCGTCTTCCCCCTTATCTCCTACTTTGTCAGTCCCATTCTGCTCACCACCGTAATCACGGCCAACCTTTACGCAGCCATTGCCATTCCTCTGGCTTTAATGACTGTAGGAACGGGCCGGCTTAACTTTGGCCCCAATTTCTTCATCGGCGTGGGTGGCTACACGGCAGCGATCCTCTCCATCGCCTATGGTTGGGGCCCGCTGAAAACCCTTCCTTTGGCGATCCTCTTCAGTCTGGCCTCGGCTTTGCTTTTCAGCCCCCTGGTGATCCTGGCCCGGGGACTCTATTATGTCCTCTTGACCCTGCTTCTGCCCCTAGTCTTTCTGGAAGTGACCTTTATTTACACGGATATCTTTAAGGGGGACGTGGGCATTGCCGGAATCAGGCTCCTGGTGGACCTCGGCAAGGTAAAAGTTAATTTCTTGGCCATCGCCTACATCTCGATGGTCCTGATGCTCCTCTATCTTCTGGTGGTAAACAAAATACTAAAGTCGCGTTACGGCCTGATCATGGCCACCATCAACGACGATGAAGAGGTGGCTCACGGGATCGGGGTCAACATCAATAAGGTAAAGATCCTCGCTTTCATCTTCCCGGCGGCCATGATCGGTATTGTTGGCTGGTTCTATGCTCATTACTTCGCCACTTTCGCGGGAATCACTTATCTTCCCCTTACCTTCATGGTTAAGGTACTGCTGGTTATCTTCATTGGGGGACGGGCCCAAGTTTTCGGGTGCGTGGCTGGGGGATATTTCATCGCCTTTTTGGAGATGATCCTCATCTCCACTCTGGGGGAGATCCAACCATTCATCTTCCCGGTTATCCTCCTGATTCTCCTCTTTGCGCTGCCAGAAGGCCTGTTTGGGATCTACCGCCGACGCCGATATCGGGAGTACTTTCCAACTTTGCATGTGCGGAGATGACCAGATGTCGGAAATATTGCAAGTCCGCAATGTGACCAAAAGTTTCGGGGGCCTCACCGCCGTCCATGATTTGAGTTTCGACATCCGCCAGGGAGAAACGGTGGGCCTCATCGGGCCAAATGGCGCCGGGAAAACAACCCTCGTCAACGTCCTTTGCGGATCTTATTATGCCGATTCTGGCGAGATCGAAATGGATGGAAAGCGGATCACCCGGTTGAAACCCTACGAGCGATGCCATCTGGGCCTCAGCCGAACCTATCAGATTCCCCGGCCATTTCCCGAATTGACTGCCCTGATGAGCGTGGTAACCAGTGCCCTCTGCGGAAAGAAACGGACGAACCGAGGCCTGGAGGATGCCGCCGCGGAAGCGACTCATTACCTGGAATTTGTGGGACTCTTTAGCAAGCGGAATATCCTGGCCCGGGATCTAACCTTTTTCGAGCTCCGGATGCTGGAGTTAGCCCGGGCGCTCGCAACCACGCCGAAACTCCTCTTCGTGGACGAGGTCATGGCCGGCCTCAACCCGGGAGAGGCCAACAAGGCTGTCCACCTCATCGCCCGGGCCAAAGAAGAGTTTGGCCTGACCATCTTCTGGATCGAGCATGTCATGGCCGTTCTCATGGAGGCAGCGGAGCGCATCATCGCCATTCATTTTGGCGAGAAGATTGCTGAGGGGACGCCGGATGAGATTGCCAGCAACGAAAAGGTGATTGAGGCTTATCTCGGCTCAGGATGGAAGGGGAAGGCTCATGCTTGAGGTGCAAAATCTGCATGTATCATACGGGGTCATTCCCGTCCTTCACGGCGTGAGCTTGCAGGTGAAGGAGAGTGAACTGGTGGCTTTGCTGGGTTCGAACGGGGCTGGCAAGAGTACTCTTCTGAATACAATCCAGGGGATCATAAGACCTACTTCCGGAAGCATCCGGTTTTTGGGAAAGCCCATCGAGAACCTTCCTTCCCACCGGGTCATCGCCGAAGGGATTGTCCAGGTGCCGGAAGGTAGACGGCTCTTCCCTTACATGACGGTAACGGAAAACCTCCTTTTAGGAGCCTACCCGGGAAAGGCCTGGCAGGATAAGCGGAAACGCATGGAGTGGGTCATGAATCTTTTCCCGATCCTCAAAGATCGAGCGGATATGCCAGCCCGTCAGCTCAGCGGTGGGGAACAGCAGATGCTAACGATCGGAAGGGGATTGATGGCCCATCCCCGCCTCCTTATGGTCGATGAGCCGTCATTAGGTTTAGCCCCCGTCATCCAGGACAACCTTTACGAAACCTTGGGGAAGCTCCGGGAATCCAAAATCACCATCCTGCTCCCCGAACAGAATGCCTTGCGTGCCTTGGCCATCGCCGACCGGGGCTATGTAATGCAGGATGGCCGGATCGTGCTGGAGGGGAACGCCGAAAACTTAATTCAGAGCGATTTAGTGAAGAAGGCCTATCTGGGGAGGTAGGGAATGGATGAATATTTTTCCTATACCGCGCAGCTTTTCGACCCTACGCAGGTGGCCAAGAAGCCAGAAATACTGAAAGGGATCCGCGTCCTGGATTTTTCCCACGTGATCTTTGGTCCCACGGCGACCCGGCTTCTGGCCAATTATGGGGCTGAGGTCATCAAGCTGGAACTCCCTTTTCATGGAGACCTCTGGAGACCGGCTACCTATTGGGGAAAATATTGGAAGCATTCCAACCCTCTCTGGCATTTTGTCACTCAAAACAAATATTTTGTTGGATTGGATCTGAAGCAGCCGCAGGCGAAAAAGATCATTTACCGGCTGGCCGAAACTTCAGACGTTGTTGCCGAAAACTTCGCTGCCGGAACCGCAGAAGCCTGGGGGGTGGGGTATACCCAAATCAGCAAAATCAACCCCAAGGTGATTTACCTGAGCTGTTCCACCTACGGCCAGTACGGCCCTCTACGTTTCTATCCAGGGTGGGACCTTCTCGCCCAAGCCGCCAGCGGCGTTTTGAGCCTCACCGGCTATCCCCATACGGAAAAGTTTTATAAGTTACCCGACTACCTCGGGGATTTCATTCCGGGCAATTTCGGGGCGATGGCCATTCTCATGGCTCTTTACTTCCGAAAGAAGACTGGAAAAGGCCAATACATTGACCTCGCGCAGTCCGAGGCCTTGATGCGGCTTTTATTTCATTTCACCACCTACAACATCACGAAGATGGAGATTGGCCGTACGGCAAATAACGACCCAACCATGGTGCC
>CAYQWO010000025.1:0-16291 GCA_964421095.1 uncultured Syntrophaceae bacterium | reverse complement strand
AATACCCGATGGCGGCGCCGTCAGAGCGCGGGTCAGAGCCACCCATGCGCAGTCCATTTTCCGGGTGGATGATGATGCCGTGAGCGCTGCCCATGACAGATGACCAATTTTCCACCACGTTCACCTGGTGCCCGCGCTTCTGGAGTTCTTCGATTACTTCCGCAGAAAATCGGCCTTCCAAGGCAAGAGTCCCATCGGGTTGGTTTATCAGGTACCTGCCCGAAAGCCAGCGGGGCGCCTCGATGGCCGATTGAATGTCCAGGCCAAAATCAAAAACGCTGGTCATTACCTGGACGTGCGTCTGCGGCTGGCCGTCGGCTCCGCTGGTGCCGAAGACCATGTAGGGTTTTCCCCCCTTGAAGGTCATGGAAGCCATCAGGGTGTGAAAAGTTCGCTTATGGGGCCCGAGGCAGTTCACATGGTTCGGGTCCAGGGAAAAGTAGGCTCCCCGGTTTTGCAGAAGGATTCCCGTTCCCCCGGCGACCACGGCTGACCCAAAGGAGAAATAGAGCGATTGGATCAAGGAAATCGCGCTACCCGCTTCATCGACGACGCAGAGGTAGATTGTATCTCCGCCGAAGCTTCCCGGCAGAATGGCGGAGGCCTCTGCCGCGCGGTCCCGGCGGATGAGGGAGCGGCGTTCGGCGGCGTAGTCCTTGGAGAGGAGTTCTTTGACAGGGATCTTGACCGCTTCCGGGTCAGAGATGTAGCGGGTCCGGTCAGTAAAGGCTACTTTCTTGGCTTCGATCAGTAAATGAAGATGGTCGGGTGATTGATAGCCCAGAGATGAGAAATCATAATTCTCCACAAGGTTCAAGATCATCAGGGCAGCTAGGCCCTGGGAATTCGGTGGGGTTTCAGACACAGTATAATCCCGGTACGTGGTCGATGCTGGCCTTCCCCAGGTAGATCCTGTTTCATGAAAATCCCGCTCGGTCAGGAGCCCGCCGTTCTCCTGGGAGAACTGGACGATCTCTCTGCAAATCTCCCCTTTATAAAATACATCCCTCCCTTCCCGGGCAATCCTTTCCAGGGACTTGCCTAAACCCGCGTTGGTCAATACATCGCCCGGCTTAGGAGCTTTTCCGCCAGGCAAAAAAAGATTTTTGGAAGTAGGGAACCGAGATAATTCCGCCGCAGCTTCCTGGATCTTGAAGCTCAGTATGTGAGTAATCGGATATCCCCTCCTGGCGTAACGAATGGCAGGTTCAAGGAGGGCAGGCATGGATAAATTCCCATAACGACTGTGGGCGGCAAACCAGCCGTCCACAGCCCCGGGTACGGTGGCCGAAAGAAGGCCTCGCGGGGGAATGGAATTCATTCCGGCTTTATGAAAGTAATCTATAGTCGCCGCATAGGGAGAGCGGCCGCTGGCATTCAGGAAGACCAGGTCTTTCCTGGAAGAGTCGTAGATTAGCCAGAAAGCATCTCCCCCGATTCCGCACATATGTGGGTAGACGACGTTAAGAACCGCATTGGTGGCGATGGCGGCATCTACGGCGGTTCCACCCAATTTTAGGATTTCCACACCGGCCTGCGAGGCCAGGTAATGCGGCGAGGCCACAAGGCCGTGGGGAGCCATGGTCACAGGCCGGTTTCGTTGCGGGAAAGACTCGGATATTTTATTTTCCATAGATTTCTCCCAGGGGATTAAGTTGGGTGCTTAAAGTTGGCATCTGGACGCAGATTCTTAAGATTTTATACATAGAAAATTTTTTCTGCGTCTATCTGCGAAAATCTGCGTCCCAATTAATTTCCTTCTCTGGAGTGGAAAAATTCGAAGACTGTCTGGGCATCTTTTGGGGTTAAGGGCTCAACCTGGCTTAGTTCTTCCAGCGAAGCTTCCTGGATTTTTTGCAGACTGCCAAATTCCCGGAGCAAGGCTTTCCTTTTGATCTCCCCGATCCCCGGAACTTCGTCGAGTATGGTTTGCAGACCCCGCTTGCCCCGGAGCTTCTTATGGTAGATAATGGCAAACCGATGCGCCTCATCACGGATTTTTTGCAGGAAGCGCAAGGAGGCGGCATGGCTGGGGAGGAGGATCGCGTCTTTGACGTTCGGCAGGTAAACCTTATCGGAAGTACTCCTTTCACTTTTCTTCAGACCCGTCTCTTTATCTTTGGCCAGGCCGATGGCCGAGATATTTTGCAGGCCCAGCTCTGATAGAACAGCCAAGGCGATGTTTAACTGACCTTTACCCCCGTCCACGAGGAGCAGGTCCGGAGTTTCCTTCTCGCCGTCCAATTTGCTGTACCGGCGTTTCAATACTTCATACATCATGGCATAGTCGTCGGGAAAAGAAGGTCCATGGACTCTGAAATGCCGGTAATGAGAGCGGTCGGGCCTCCCGTCCAGGAAACTCACCATGGATCCCACAGCCAGCGTACCGAAGAGGTTGGAGATGTCAAAGCACTCCACGCGATGCGGCAAGGTTCTCAGCCTAAGTTTCTCCTGGAGCTCTTTAAGGGTCAGCGAAAGGGTTTCCTCTTCGCTCACCTTTTTCTTGAAGGCATTCTCGGCATTCTTCTGGGCCATCTGCACCAGACGCCTCTTCTGGCCCTTTTGCGGTGAAAGGACCTCCACCTTTCCTCCTTTTTTCTCAGAGAGCCAATCTACCAGCAAAGTTTCATCTTCGCTGACCAGCGGCAGGAGGATTTCCTGCGGAATGTACCGGTCTTCGGCGTAATACTGCCGGATAAAGGCGGAGAGCGCCTCTTCCTCAGGGAGGTTGAGGCGAGAAAAATGGAACGATTTGTTGCCCACCAGCAGTCCCCGGCGGAAGAAAAGAATCTGGAATTCCCAGGAGCTCCCCTGGCGGTAGAAGGCGAATACGTCCTGGTCAGTTAACTCCTGGGAGACGGCTTTTTGTTTCTCCAAGGTTTGTTGGACCGCTTGAATCTGGTCGCGGATACGCGCCGCTTCCTCGAAATGCAGCGCCTGCGAGGCCGCCGTCATCCTTTCCCGCTGGAGTTTGATCAGCTGGGAGTTCTTCCCTTCGAGGAAGAGGAGGACTTCCTGGACCCGCTCGGCATATTTTTCTGCAGAAATAAGCTGGCAGCAGGGGGCAAGACATCTCTTAATCTGGAAGTTCAGGCACGGACGGGAGCGGTTCCGGAAGTTGGTTTGGCTACAGGTTCGTAGGGGGAAAATCCCCTGGAGAAGCTTAAGGGTTTGTTTGACCGCGGCGCTGGAGGCGTAGGGGCCGAAGTAACGAGCCCCATCCTTTTTCACCTTGCGTACCAATGATAGCCTGGGAAATTTTTCGTTGAGGCTAAATTTGAGGCTGAAATAGGTTTTGTCATCCTTGAAATTGATATTGTGCCGGGGTTTGTATTTCTTGATCAGAGTATTTTCTAAGATGAGGGCCTCTTTTTCTGTGTCCGTCAGAAAGGTCTCCACCTGATTGACTTTCGGCATGAGGAAGCGCAGGGAGTAACGGGTATCTCCGGATTTGCCGAAGTAAGTGCGCACCCGATGGCGCAGGTTCTTCGCCTTACCCACGTAAAGGACAGTTCCTTCCTGGTCCTTCATCAAGTAGACGCCCGGACTTGTCGGCAGGTTCTGGATCTGTTCTTCTAAAGTCTGTGGGCTAATTGGCTCCATGGCGTTAAATTAGATTGCAGATTTTGCAGATTGGACTCCGGAATTAAGAACCGGAACCATCAATCCCAAATCCACAATCCGCAATCGGCAGTTCATCGATATTCCAGCTCCCTATTTTCCAGGGATCTTATCCGATCTCGTATTTCTGCCGCCTGCTCAAAATCGAGTCTGGCCGCCGCTTCGCGCATCTCCTTTTTCAACCGGGCCAGCCGCTTGGGGATGTCAAAGACGGAAAGGTACTCTTCGGCCTTCTCCGCAACCGCAGGAACGGTTACATAATCAGATTCGTAAATGGAGGCTAAGATGTCTGGAATGGCTTTCTTGATAGTCTCGGGCGTGATGCTGTTCCTGCGGTTATAGGCTTCCTGAATTTTCCGCCTCCGGTCTGTCTCCTCGACGGCTTTCTTCATCGATTCCGTGAGGAAATCGGCATAGAGCACCACCCGCCCGGCAATATTTCGAGCGGCCCGCCCGAAGGTTTGAATGAGGGAGGTTTCCGAACGCAAGAAGCCTTCCTTATCGGCGTCCAGGATCGCCACCAGGGAGACTTCGGGTAGGTCCAGCCCCTCACGCAGGAGGTTGATGCCGATGAGGACATCGAATTTTCCCAGGCGCAAGTCGCGAATGATCTCCGTGCGCTCCAGGGTCTGGACGTCGGAGTGCAAGTATTTAACCTTTAAGCCGAGGTCGGCATAATAAGAAGTGAGGTCTTCGGCCATCCGCTTGGTCAGTGTGGTAACCAGGACGCGTTCCCCTCTGGCCAGGCGCGACTGGATCTCGCCCAGCAGGTCGTCGACCTGGTAGCGGGCCGGTTTGACCTCAACTTCAGGGTCAATCAGGCCCGTCGGACGGATGATCTGTTCGACGAGGCGCCCTTTGGCCTTCTTCCTCTCGTAGTCGGCCGGCGTGGCCGAAACATAGATCACCTGGGGCACTCGGGCCTCGAACTCCTCGAAAGAAAGAGGACGGTTGTCCAGGGCCGAAGGCAGGCGGAAGCCGTACTCCACCAGGGTTTCTTTGCGCGTGCGGTCTCCCCAGTACATGCCGTTGAGCTGCGGGATGGTGATATGGCTCTCGTCGATGAAGATCAAGGCATCTTTGGGAAAGTAGTCCAGCAGCGTGTACGGAGGCTCTCCCGGGCGCCGGCCGTCCAGATGGCGGGAATAATTCTCAATCCCCGTGCAATATCCCATCTCCTGGAGCATCTCCAGGTCAAAGTGGGTCCGCTGTTCTAACCGCTGGGCCTCGAGGAGTTTTGCCTGGGAATGCAATTCTTTCAGGCGTGCGGTCAGCTCTTGCTGGATGGACTGGATGGCCAGGCGCAAACGGTCCTGGGGGGTAACGTAATGGCTTCCCGGGAAAATAGTCACGTGCCGCAACTTGCGCAGGACTTTTCCGCGCAGTGGGTCGATCTCAGCAATGGACTCCACCAGGTCGCCAAAGAATTCAACCCGGATGGCCTTGTTCTCCTCGTAGGCTGGAAAGACCTCCAGCACGTCCCCACGCACCCGGAAGGTCCCCCGGTGAAAGTCATAATCGTTCCTCTGGTACTGGATCTCCACCAGCCGCGCCAGGACATCATCCCGGGAGACTTCCTTTTGATCCTCAACCAGGACGATCATCCCCTGGTACGTCTCCGGCGAGCCCAAGCCGTAAATGCAGGAAACCGAGGCGACCACGACCACGTCCCGGCGGGTGAGGACAGAATGGGTGGCGGAATGGCGCATCTTGTCAATCAGGTCGTTGATGGAGGCATCCTTCTCGATGTAGGTGTCGGTCGCCGGTACGTAGGCCTCGGGCTGGTAGTAATCATAGTAGCTGACGAAGTATTCCCCGGCGTTTTGGGGGAATAGAACCCGGAACTCCTGGAAGAGCTGCGCGGCCAGGGTCTTGTTGGGGGCAATGACCAGCGTGGGCTTCTGCACCCGCTCGATGACGTTGGCCATGGTGTAAGTCTTGCCGGAGCCCGTGACGCCGAGGAGGACCTGATGGGGCAATCCCCGTTCCACCCCATCGACCAGCTTCTTGATAGCCTGCGGCTGGTCGCCTTTTGGTTTGAAATCAGAAATGATTTTGAAATCGGGCATAAAGAAATTACGTTTCGAGTTAAATCCCCCCACCCCCCCTTTACTAAAAGGGGGCCAGGGAGGATTTTTATGGTTGGCGCGCGACAGTGCCGTTTTTAACTTTTAGTTTATCAAAAAAATTGTCAGCGATAAATGATTTTACCCGGGGTTGGTCGGTGGGAGAATCCAGTTCCTACCTTTTGGATCAATGAGCACCTATTATTCTTGATTTAAAAACTGGCCATATCGTTGCAGGCGGAAGAGGACTTTGGCACCCCGCTCCACGGTCGGGAAGACGGGGATCTGATTTTGC
This sequence comes from uncultured Syntrophaceae bacterium, assembly GCA_964421095.1. GTDB lineage: Bacteria > Desulfobacterota > SM23-61 > SM23-61 > SM23-61 > CAYQWO01. The sequence continues at coordinate 10,309 of CAYQWO010000025.1, read as the reverse complement.
CGCAAATCTTGGATGAGGGCTTGGCGTCTGGCGATAAAATCCAGATTTTCTTGCTCTAGAGGAGGGATAATAGCGACGAAAGGCTTGGGGACCTCTTCCCGGATCTGGGCCATTTCCGAGGAAATGGCCTTCACCCAATCGAATTCAGCGTTGAACTGGGCGAAGTACTCGGTAATCTGGTAGAGCATCAGGGAGTCGATATTCGGGTCCGTCGCCGTCTGCCGGATCGCTTGACCGTATACCTTCGGGAAGAACCCGAAGAATCCCAGGTCGACGGGATTTCTGAGGCTCGTGTTGGCTTCCGGGACCAGCGGGGCCATCTTCCGTTGAGTTTCCTCCGCCAGAAGAGGAATCTCCAGGCCAGCGCGGGCACAGATGTCAGTCATCTCTACCGAGCTTCCCCCTCCGGCCACGACGAGGCCCACCCCCAGACCTTTAGGCGGTGAGATGGAAAGGCAGGCGAACGTGGCGTCGGCCATCTCTTCGAGATTGTCCACGGAGATGACACCCAGCTGGCCGATGCTCTTCTGCCAGACCGCGGAATAAGAAGCCAGAGCCCCGGTATGGCTGAAGGCGGCCCGGGCCCCTGGCTGGGTCGAACCTCCCTTCCAGATGACTAAAGGTTTCTGACGGGCTACCTCGCGCAGGGTTTGAGAAAACTCTTCTCCCCCTTTCGCCTGTTCCACGTAGGCGCAGATGACCTTGATTTTCGGATCCTGGGCATAGTAGCGGAGGACCTCCTGAATGGTCAGGTCACACTGGTTCCCGATGGAGAGAATTTTATTGAAATGGATTCCCCGGGAGCTGCCCAGGGTTTTGTATGTAATGCTGTGGCCGCCAGACTGCGAAACGTAGCCCACGTTGCCCAGGTCCCTGGGCCTCTCTTCCATGACAAAGGAGAGGCCGCTTTCCGGGCAATAGGGACCAATACAATTTGGACCGATCAATCGGGTGGGCCCTTGGCGAGCCAGGTCTTGCACCTCCTCTTCCAGCTCCTTATGGCCAGATTCGCTGAAGCCCGATGAAAAAATAACTGCAAACCTCACCCCTTTTTGCACGCAGTCGGAAATAATTGGCGGAACATTTCGAGCCCTAACTGTGACGATGGCTAAATCTACGGGCCCGGGAATCTTCACGAGGCTGGGAAAAGCCCTGTGGCCGGAGATCTCGGCGTAGTTGGGATTGACCGGATAGAGCCTGCCTTGATAACCGGATTTCAAAAGCGCTTGAAAGAAGGGAAAACGATCCCCGACTATTTCCGGCGATGCCCCCACAATGGCCACGCTATCAGGATAAAAAAGTTTACGGAGGTCAGAATTTCGGCGATCGGCCGGAAGCGAAAGTTGAACCATGTTCCCTTATTTGGGGGGAGAGGCCAAATCCCGGGCTCGTTGCCGGAATTTCCCAGCTTCTTCGGGTTTTCCCAGAGCCTCGTAGAGGGAGGCGATTCTGGAGAGGTCCTGGAGGATTCTTTCCTTAAAGCCGAGATATTCGTTTACCCGCCAGGCACGCAGGTAGTAATCCAGGGCTTTTTCTCTTTCTCCCTTGGCCTCAAAGAGCCTTCCCAGGTTGGCTAGGTCCGTGGAGATGCCCACGGAATTCTCTATTTTTTTGTCCATTTCCAGTGCACCCTGGAAGGCCTCCAGGGCCCGGACGTAGTCTTTTTGCGATTCATACAGGGCGCCGATGTTATTCAGGTTGTCAGCGATTCCCCCGAAATGTTCGACCTTTTCGTTGAGTTTCTTCGCCCGCAAGTAACATTCGAGAGCCCGATCATCCTGCCCCAGAGCCCGATACGCTAAACCCATATTATTCCAGCGAATGGCCTGGGTTCCAAGACCCCCCTTTTTTTCCTCGATGGCCAGGGACTTCTGAAAGAATTCCAGGGCCGCCTGAGGTTTCCCCAGGGAAAGAGTGACACTTCCGATATTGTTCAAATTCAGCGACTGGCCTTGTTGATTGCCAATGTCTGAGTTAATGGCCAGAGCACGCTGGTAGTAATCGAGAGCCCGCACGAACTCCCCGGTCGATTGATAGACTGTACCCAGGTTGTTTAAACTGAGAGCGACCCCCTCCTGGTTGTCGATGGACTCATTTACCTGAAGGGCCTTCTGGAATAAACGAAGGGCTCTGGCGTATTGTCCCTGGTGATAGAATTCCGCCCCTTTGCGGTCGAGATCGACAGCCCGCGCCCTTTGCTTGAGGATTGGTTGTTGGCCGGCGCAACCGCTCAAAGCAGCGAGGAGGAAGGCGTTTAGAAAAAGGATGATGAGAGGAGAAAAGCCCAATTTTTTGATAGACGTGAGCAAACTCTTTGGCCTTCAGCGAGATTTTTTCTAAGATGGATGACAGTTTAGCAAGGAGGGAAAAAATTATCAAGTCCGGAATGGATGAGGACGGAGGAGTTTTTAGAATGGGGTAGCACCCCTGGAATAGCATAACACTTTATATTCATTGAATTTTTTGACTGGAACAGTGAATCTTTAGGATATTAGATGGCAAAATGGGAGGTCAAATAGAATTCCCAATGGGCCAGCAAAAAAATTCGCTTGACAAAATGATAGGGTTTGTTAAGAATTAACATGTTCCGGCTGGTCTGCCTTATATCTCAAGCAACTCGATCAAACCTTTAGCCTTCTGGAGGAAAGAATGAGAACAAGTTCCCAGAAGGTGGTCCCATTAGGCCTTCAGGGAGATTTTTATCCCCCCGGGGGTTTTTTTGGCCCGCAAAAACGCATAATCAATGGACAGGCAAAGGTAGAAAACTATCGGTTTGAATACTTCCTGCTCCCTCTGGTTTATGTGACTACTTAATTAGAATCAGTTGCCGCAGATTCCGTCAGTACCCATAATCCAAATAACAGGCCAGCAATGGCCATAAAAATGGAAATACTTTAGAAGGAGAGAGCGATGAGAAAAAGGGATTTGATTCTAATGATCATTTTATCAATGGTTGTTTTTAGCTGTGCCACGCCGGGGAGGGATAGCTTTAAGGTGGGGCAGGAGCTCGCCAAGAATAACAGACTGGAAGAGGCCATTGCCATGTATGAAGATGCCCTGGCCAAAGAACCTAAGAACACTGAGTACCAGAGTGTTTTAAAGAAAGCCAAAGAATCTCTCTCCGCCAAGCACTTGGAAAAAGCGAGGTCGATTCTGGCAAAAAAGCCTCTTACTTATGATCAGGTCGGGCTTTCCTATCAAGAGGCGGAGAAGGCCTTGAGGCTCACGCCTGAAAGCCGCGATGCGGCCAGCCTGGTAAAACAGGTTCAATCCGAAATGGACAAAATGAGGAAGATGGCTGAAACCATGTATACGGATGCGGTTAAGGCCATCGAAAAGAATGAATGGGCCGAAGGTGTAAAAAAGTTGCGAGAACTAAATACATTTTATGCCAAGTATCTCGACGCGGCTTCCAGGCTCAAGCAGGCCGAGAGCGACGGAGTTTCTTATTACCTGAAGGAGGCTGAAAGGCTGAGAAAGGATGAGGATTGGGAGAAAGTAATGAAGCCTCTTTTGTCTGCCCGGGAAATATCCCCAGACAGAGCTGAAGTAGCTCTGGGATTGCAAGAGGCCCGGTTGAAGCATAACCCCGAATACTATCTGCGAAAAGGAGAGGAATATTTAACCCTAAATGATTGGGACCTGGCGGTGGTGTTTGCCCGAAGAGCGGCGAATATGGGGCTGTCTGCGGAGGAAAATAAAAGAGCAGCCATGATCCGGCAACAGGCGGCCAAGAATTGGATTGCCCAATGCGGCCAGAAGCTATATGAAAAGAGGCTCTATCCTGCCTATAATAATGCCTTGAAGGCCATGAGTTATGACTCCTCCATTAAGAATGAGCCTGGCGCGTCAGGGGTAATAAATCAATTGCTGGCGGCCATGGCCGCGAAAGCCGCCGTTTATGATACCCAGGGATATGTGGGAAATGCCTTCGCCTGGTATGAGAAATTAATGAAAATTGACCAGAACTATCAGGATGTCTTTTTCAAAGTGCAGGCGGTTAAGGACAAAATCAGGGAAAGGGTTGTCCGGAAGATTGCCATCATGGACTTCACCCCGCCTTCCGGGAATGCGGATGCTGGCAGGATCGTCACCGACAGCCTGCTGTCGTATATTACAGCTCACGCGGGCAGCGACGTGAAGATACTGGCCAGGGATGTTTTAGGAGCTATTTTGAAGGAGATAGAGCTGGGACAGGCAGGGCTTTACGATATAGAGAGCGCCAAGAAAGCAGGAAAGTTGAAGGGCACAGATGTTTTTATCTTCGGCAGTGTGTTGAATTTCAACGTGGAAAAGAGTGTTTCCGAAGGATACAAATCAGAGAATGTAGTGGTGGGCAAGAAGCCGATCCCGAATCCGCAATATCAGATGTGGCTCATGAGCATTAAGGGGAAAGTACCAACCAAGGATGAACTTTTGCATGCTCCTCCGGCCACTATCGAGGAACAGATTCGAGAGACCATCAAGTATAAAGTGGGCACAGAGAGGAAAAGGTCCACAGTGGGTGTCTCCTTCAGGGTGATCGACCTGGAACAAGGTGAGGTGGTGATTACAAAAACCATAAGAAAATCGCAGGAAGTAAAGGGGGACTATTCTGAGGGCGTGGCCTTTGCGAATATCCAGTATAAAGCTCTGGAAATTCTCTCGGACTCTGAACTTTTGGAAAAGGTAACCCAGGATGTGGTTGCCGAGTTGAGTTATGAGGTGGTGTCCCGCTTCCAGAATCTCCAGACCCAGTATTTTGACGCCGCGGAGGGATTTAGAAAGAAGAGGGAACACGAAAGAGCCATCGAGAAGTATATGGATGCCATCCACCTCGAAGAATTGAAGAACATATCCAGTCCTCTTTCGGAGAGTGCCAAGAAAGAAATAGAGGAGTTGCTGAAGCGCATTGCCTCATAGGAGAAAGCCATGCGGAAGGCCATTGCTTTCTGTTCGCTCGCTTTTCTGGTATATACAGCGGCCGCTTTCCTCCCAACGGCCCACGCGGCTGTGGTAAAGCCGAAGATTGCTCTTTTCATGCTGGTTCCCAAGAATATAGAGGCCATCCCCCTGATAGATTCCATCCCCTCTCTTTTGACGATGGCGATTAGTAAGTTTGATTATTTTGAGGTCGTAGAGCGGAAGAAGATCGAACGGGAAATTGAATTAGCCGGGTATAAGCTTGGCAGCATCAAAATCTCTGACATGTTTATATTGGGGGAAAAGCTGGGATTTGATTTCGGCGTGACGGGAGATGTATTGAAGCAAAGGGGCACGATAACGGTGAATATCCAGCTCGTGGATATCCGGGCCCAAAAGGTATCTGCCGAACGCACCTTTACCACAACCGAGGGAAGACTGAATGATGAGCTCAATGGTGTAGTCGTCATGATTATGGACCGGACCCGGGAGTCGGTTTCCGCCGCCTTAGTCCCCAAGAAAGAGGAAATAGTCATAAAGCCGCCACACGATTTAAAGGCCAAAAGCGGCACCAAGACCATCCGGATTAGCTGGAGCTATACTGACCCGCAGCAAGTTTGTGGTTTCAAGGTTTATAGGGCTACGAATGAAGCAGGACCCTACATGCCCATCGGCACAGTTGAGCAAATGTTCTTTGTGGATGAAAATCCAATTCTAAAAGAGCGAGCCTTCTATAGAGTCGCCGCCGTAAATGTGAAGGGAGTGGAAGGGGCTTTCTCCAACCCAATTCAGGCGTGGACTGTGGAAGGGCCCCCTCCGCCTATTCTTATGAACCTGGAAGCGGATATAAAGGCGGCTCACTTAAAATGGAAAGTACGACCCGGCTATCAAGTGGCCGACTTTAAGGTTTATCGGAGAGAGGAGAGCGAAAAGGAATTTAAGGAGATTGCCACCATTTCTGGGAAAGATATATCTGTTACGGATCGGGGGTTGAAAGATAATACAACCTACTATTACGCCTTAACCGCGATGGATGCAAAAAGAGATGAAAGCGACCTTTCAAAAATCCTGGAGACAAAAACGCTTAAAGCTCCGGATGGCCTCAAGGCCGAAGGTGGCAAAATCCGGCAGGTCCCTTTAAGCTGGATCGTTTATCCCTCGGATATTGTCGAAGGATATATCATTTACCGGGCAGCGGATAAGACGAAAGAGATCAGGCAAATTGTAAAGATCAAAGAAAGGAAGACAAATACTTACTCTGATAAGGAAGGGCTGGCGGACGCAACAACCTACTGGTACAGGATTTCAGCCTTTAATAAAAATGGCCAGGAGACGGATCCATCGGAAGCCGTATCCGCCACGACCCGCGGGATTCCTCCAACTCCTCAAGGATTTACTGCAAAAGAGCGAGAGCCGAGAAGGGTTTCGCTGCGGTGGGAGGCAGTAAAAAGCCCGGCGGACGAGATAAAGGGTTATTATATTTTTCGAGGAACCGAGGAAAAAGGTGAATACAAAAATATAGCAAAAATAAAAAATCCCGATACCAGTTCATTTCTGGATAGCGAGCCGCCTTTAAAGGATAATACCCGCTATTATTACAGAATCAGCTCTTATAATTCCGTGGAGATGAGCAGCGATCTGTCAGAGCCCATCAGCGCGATCACAAAGAATACCCCAGCTACGCCCACGGGCACCGGGGCCAAGAGTGGAGAAGTAAAACAGGTTACCCTTTTGTGGCAAGCGAATGCCGAGAAAGATATTAAGGAGTATTTGGTTTTCAGGGCGGGATCAGGGGATAAAGATTTCAGCAAGATCGCTTCGGTTAAGGGGGGAACGGGTTATGTGGATAAGAACCTGAAAGATGGGATCAGATACAGTTACTTCATTAAGGCCGTGGATGGGGACAATCTGATGAGTGATCCGTCTCCCACGGTAACTGCGGAAACAAAGCCGCTTCCCACCAAGCCCACAGGGTTAATGGTCGCGGAAAAAGAGGGCCAAAAATTATTGCAATGGAATACAAACCCTGAAAAAGATGTAAAGCAATACAATGTGTACAAGAGAGGCTTTCTGGGGGCATCCCAAAAGATTGCGGTGGTCCAAGAAAACACCTGGATGATCTCCGGGGAGATGAAAGGAAAAGTCGAGCTGTTTATAAAAGCACTGGATGAGACAGGACTGGAAAGCGAAGGCTCAGACCCGGTGGTGATCGTCCTGGATAAGAAATAGGGAAAATCGATTTGGCGAGTAAGATGTAATGGAAAAGGGGGAAATAAATATGGGAGTGAAATTCCATTCGTTCATTTTCCTGTTAGCCATTGTATTCGCGGGAAGTACAGTTTATGCGGGCTCCTCTGATTCTAAGGAAGGATGTTCTTCGGAGATCGGACGGTATCAACTTTTTCAAGGAAATTACATCAGCATCGACCTAAAAAGGCAGCAGACTTCTTCGCATACGGGAATATTCCTTTTAGATACTAAAACCGGTACAGTCAAAAGGTATTTAAACAAGATCGATGAGCAGGGAAAATACATAGAGACCTGGTTGCCCACAGACATCCAACTGGAAAAATGATCGCTTGAAGAAATTTGGCTAAATTTTTTCTCTCCTGAAGCATTACTATCGGGCAGTAATCGTTCTTTCCTCCGGGCCAGAAGGCTGAACCAACCGGTTTTTTTGCAGTAGCCGTTTTTTCCTAATCCCTCCCTTTCATTTTTTCAGCAGCCCTTTAGAAAAATGTACGAAATTGATAAGTTATCCTGAAAAAGAGAGCTCCTCGAATAGATTTCTCTTGTTTTAAGGAAACGAAGTAAATGAATGATTGGGCATTTATATGTTGATAAGCTTAAAGAATTAATGAAAGAGTGACGATTCAATAAAAATCGAAGGGCTGTTTTCGCCATAGAAAAAGGAGGAGTGGCTTCTTTATGAATTTTAAATTCCAGGCAAAAAAAATGGGTTTGCCGGAGGAAGAATATTTAGAGATCCTGGACCTTTTTATTAAAACCACCGCTAATAATCTAAATCAAATGCGGTCTGCGATGCAGACAGGAGATATCTCAAAAATCCTTCAGGAAACCCATTCTTTAAAGGGAGCCGCTCTAAACCTTGGGCTCAGGGAGATATGTGAGATCGTAGAAAAAATTACGATGAGGGTTCGGGGGAATTTTTGGCTCGGCATATCTCATGATATTGAACGGATCGAGGGGAAAATTGGTCAGATTGCGGCGTTATTGGGAAAAAAGCTGGGACCTGATGAATCCAAGGGTGCCCAGGGGTAGGCCGATGCGCAAAAAGGTTTTGGTAGTTGATAACCATCCGGTATTCTTGAAAATGATGACTACTCTGCTCGAAAAAGAGGGCCATACAGTTCAGACAGCAGAAGATGGTCTTTCGACGCTGACTACTTTGCAAACCTTCACGCCCGACGTAATTTTTTTAGACTTGGTCATGCCAGGGATTGGCGGAGAAAAACTTTGCCGCAGGATTCGGAAAGACCCCAGGTGGAAGGACATCTACGTAGTTATTGTATCCGCCGTGGCGGCCGAAGAAGGGCTAAATTTTTCGGAATTCGGGGCGGATGCCTGTATTGCCAAAGGGCCTTTTACTTCGATGGCTAAACATATTATTACGGTCCTGGACCAATCTGGTCAGAAGGCTTCCCCAGACCGGCCAGGGGCGATTATCGGCCTCGAAGGTTTATATCCCTCTCAAATCACGCAAGAATTACTTTCCATCAAGAGTCACTTTGATACCATTTTGCGCAGCATGACCGAAGGCATTTTAGAGATCAACCCTGAGGGCAAGATCATCTATGCGAACCCGGCGGCAATTTCCTTGATCGGTTTACCCGAAGAAGACCTTCTAGCCTCCAACCTCCCCGAACTTTTTCATGAAAAAGATCAAGAGCGAGTTGAAGATCTGCTGGCTTCCAGGGATACTTGGTCCAAAGTAATTTCCGAAGAATCCCTGTTGAAAATGAATGGCAAAGAAATCTCCTTGAGTTCCATTCCGATTTTGGACCGGGCGGATCGATATTTGATCCTCCTCCTGAATGACGTCACCGAACGAAAAAGGCTGGAGGCTCAACTTCTGCAGGCTCAAAAGATGGAAGCCATCGGCACCTTAGCCGGTGGCATTGCCCATGATTTCAATAACCTCCTAACTATCATCCACAGCCATTGCCAGCTCGCTCTTTTAGACCTCAAAGAAGGAGAGGCACTGCGGGGGAAATTCGAAGTGATTAAAAACGCGGCCGAACGCGCAGCCGCCCTGACCCAGAGGCTTCTGGTCTTTAGCCGCCGCCAGGTGATGGAGATGAAGGTGATCGATGTCAACCACCTGGTTCAGGATCTGGAAAAAATGCTGCGCCGGGTTCTGGGGGAAGATATTAAACTGGTCACGATATTGGATAAAGATGTGGGAAAAATAAAGGCGGATCCGGGCCAAATTGAACAAGCGGTGCTTAATTTGGCCATCAATGCCCGGGATGCCATGCCGACCGGAGGAGAACTTATTATCAGAACGGCCAATGTGGTGTTAGATGAGAATTCCTCCCATCTTCACCGAGGGATCGCCCCGGGTCGTTACGTATTGCTTTCGGTGAGGGATACGGGGGTGGGGATGACTCCGGAAATCCAGCAGAAAATCTTCGAGCCCTTCTTTACGACCAAAGAAAAAGGGAAGGGAACTGGATTGGGCTTATCGATCGTCTACGGGATCGTGAAGCAGAGTGGGGGGAGTATCCAGGTTTCCAGCGAGCCAGGTCAAGGAACGACTTTTGAAATCTACATTCCCCAGGTGACGAGCTCTCTGGAAGAAGAAGGGGAGATGACCGCAAAGGGAGATCTCCCTCGGGGGAGTGAGACGATTTTGGTGGTGGAGGATGAAGAGGAGGTCCGGAAATTGGCGGTGGAAATTCTCCAGCGGCAGAAATATAAGGTTTTGGAGGCGGCGGATGGAGAGAAAGCATTGGTAATTTGTGAAAAATTTAAAAGATCGATCCATTTATTATTGACGGATGTCGTGATGCCCGGCCTGAATGGTCCAGAGCTGGCCAGACGCCTGAAGTGCTTGTACCCAGAGATAAAGGTCATTTTCATGTCGGGTTATTCGGACAAGAGGATTTTTCAGCGGGGGATACTCGATCCAGAAACAGGTCTGCTCCAGAAACCTTTTACCTTGGAAAGTTTAACCGGAAAAGTCAGAGAGGTGTTAAACCATCAATCTACTTAGGAGGCTTTTGGGGAAAGGGGAGAAAAGCGTCCGGTTAGCGATCGGAGCGCTGAAAAGCAAAAAGGAGTTAGCCGCGCGCGGGCGCGCGGTTAACTCCTTTTTAGCTGGTGCCGAGACCCAGAATCGAACTGGGGACACGCGGATTTTCAGTCCGCTGCTCTACCGACTGAG